>NZ_JBFPDP010000014.1:0-119690 GCF_040830845.1 Sivoneniella epilithica UHCC 1019 | reverse complement strand
CTCCAGCCATCGTCAGACTCTCAACTCTATATCCCTCAGTTTATCTGATCTGTAACTACTCCAATTTAATTTGGTATAATTTTATCGCCACCCTGTTTGCAGAGTGCGGTAATGATGGGATGGCGATTGAGTCGGCGGCAGTTCCTGAACCTACGACAATGGCGGGGCTAGCGTTGGCAGGAAGTGGTTTGACATTGCTGCGACGCAGACGGCGATCGCTTCAATAAAACTCAATCAGGCAGAGTTATTCATAGGTCATTGAAATTAAGCCTCACGGCAGTAGATATGGGGCGATCGCCGAGTATCATTCTGCCGTGAGAGCTTGCTGTGAGTTTGTGGCAGATATAGGCGATCGCATAAAACCAACGTCCATCTGTAGAGAGTCGGGCAAAGGTGTAGCTTAATCACAGTCTATGGAGATGAGTCATGTTTAGAAAACAGACATCTAATCAACTAGGCGCAGTTGAAGTTTCAGCGATCGAAAAGCTAATTCAGCCAGACTCAATCAACGGATCTCCGCGCATTCAAGTGACCGTCAAACACATTCATGAATATCAAGGAAGTGGGCTGATGGAGGCGTTTCTAGCCTTACTCACCGCGCTCCTGTTCATTTTTGGCAGTGTGTTTCTATTGATTGCCGCCAGTAACTTTTATCACGGAGTTCAACGCAGCAGTCCGATTCAACGGTTCTAGGTCACTCAATTACGATCGCCACAGTTAGTTGCGAGAATACTTGCCGCTTGTGTAAAAATACTGAGCTTTGGATTGACCCGATAGTAATGTTGCAACTATGCTGTAGTTTCCTGTGTTCAGCGATTATTCACAAATCTAGAAGCAAGTACAAGGTTTAACCTCAAGGTCTCTACCATGCCAACAAAAGTCTTCGATCAGTACGCCTGTTTTTTAGTGGCAGGTGGTTTGTATATCTTGTTACAACAGCCCGTCAGCGTCGCTCAATTTCATCAAGGGTGGAACTACGCGATCGATTCTCCCAACGATAGCTTAGGCACAAGACCGGACGAATCCATCCAAGCCGGAGGAACTATTTACGAAATATTTAACATGTCGTTCAAAGATGATATCGCCACTGATAGTATCTGGTTTGCGGTGAGCGCCAACTTGCCCCTCTATGGCAATAACTTAGCTAATCCATTCCTATCTGTAGATGGTCAACAGTACCCAGTCCCTGATTCAAACATCGCCTGGGGCGATCTGATTCTTGATTTTTCAGGTGGCGGCACACTCAAAGCAGCCAGCAATGCCAATCAGCTATTTGGCATTAAATTTGCTATCAACAACAACTCTTTAGTCCCAACTTTGGGAGTCTATAGTGGTGCCAGTGTTGCCAGTGTCACAACAACGAATGCAGGCTTTGCTAGCAGCAACATGATCTTTGGCTTCTCCTAAAACAGGTATATTCACTTATTTAAATAAATTTGTTCATCCCGGATAAATCTGGGTATTCTCACTGAAATAATCGCACGGACACTATTCATGAAAAATCAGGGGCATTACAGACAATCTGGTTGGGCGCTCGCACTGGCTACCGCAATCCTCAGCACTCTACCCTCTCCCATTCAGGCTCAACTTATCCCTGACAATAGCTTGGGATCAGAAAGTTCTCGCATCACCCCAAACCTTCTGATTCAAGGACTTCCCGGCGACCAGATCGACGGGGGAGCCGAGCGAGGAGTTAACCTTTTCCACAGTTTTCGAGACTTCAACGTCGCCAACGGACAGCGCGTTTATTTTGCCAACCCCAACGGCATCAGCAATATTCTCACTCGCGTGACAGGCAACAGTCCGTCAGAAATCCTGGGTAGATTAGGCGTAAATGGCGGCGCTAATCTGTTTCTGCTCAATCCCCATGGTATTTTGTTTGGACCCAACGCCAGCCTAGATATCCGAGGCTCCTTCACCGCTAGCACTGCCAATAGCTTCACCTTTCCCAATGGCGAACAGTTCAGCGCCACAAATCCCGCTGCACCCCCCTTATTAACCATCAATGTGCCCGTTGGCTTGCAGTATGGAGCGTCCCAGTCCGGACAAATAACCAACGCTGGAAAGCTCCAGGTTGGACAAGACTTGACCTTATCCGCTAGTGCCATTTCCAGCAGAGGGTTACTGTTCGCGCCCAATGGTCAAATCATCCTAGAAAGCAAAACAGGCGATATCGCAGTTCAGCAATTAGCCGCGCAAACCGCCACCCTATCCGCCGCCAACAACCTAAATCTCATAGAAAGCCAACTAGTGACCAAGGGAGACTTGAACCTGGGGGCACAAAACACGATCCAAATGCGAGACAGTCCAACGACTCCCTTGATTGCTCAAGCGGGTGGCAACTTATTAGTGCAAGGCAATCAAACAGTCGATATCTTTGCCCTCAATCACCCTAACAGCGGCTTGTTTTCCACAGGAGCGATGACCCTGCGCTCCGCCACTCCCGTGATTGGTGATGCCCATTACTGGTCAGGCGGTAACTTTCGCATTGAACAACTCAATGGCAGCTTAGGCACGTTGACTAGCCCCAAAGATCCGATTATTCGGTCATTTGGAGATGTCGTCTTTTACGGCTATCAAGGAACCTCTTTACATATCATTGCAGGTGGACAGGTGAATATTGGCACTGTATTCATTACAGGAGTAGAAACAGGTTTACCGGGCACCGATTATTTAGTTGATAGTGTCCCACTATCTAATGGACAAGTGGTTCCAATTAATGGCAGCCTTCAGCCCACCCTTGATATCCGTGCAGGGGTGAACCCCGCCAATATTGGCATTGTGGGAATTACAGGCTATACGTTTCCTCCTGATGCTTTCTTTGATGCAGCCTTCACAGTGCAACCTCCGCCCAACACGGCTCTCCCTGCGACCAGTGCAGATATTACGATTGGAACCATTGATATGCTGGACAACCCCAATAGCGTTGTTTTACTCACAAATCAATATCATCCTAATCAATCGCTGCCGGGTGGCTCAATCCAAGTTGGATCAATCAACGCAGGGAGCGCTGCGGGGGATGGTGGCTCAGTATTTATTGATGCTCGCAGTGAAGCTCAAGTAACCGGAATCATCAACACCTCTGGAATTAATATTGTCTTTAATCCGCTGATTCCACTTCTTATTCCAATTCCACCCTTTAATTACAACAGTGGTAATGTCACTATTCTGGCAAAAAAGAACCTCAGCACCTCTCATATTTTGGCGAGTGGATTAGCAGGCGGCAGTATTACACTTACCAGCTATAACGGAACTCTATCTTTAACAAATAGCATTATCAACAGCACCAGTTTATCTACAGTTCGAGGGACGAAGGGCGGTGATATTACGCTGCAAGGGGTATCAGTCGATCTAGACAACGCCTCACCCACAACCAACGCCTTTCTGGATGCTCAAGGCGGGGGAATTACTGTTAACGCTGTAGATTCTGTTATGGTGCATGGCTTTGATGGCGGGTTGTTTGCTCAAGCCAATAGTACAGGCAAAGCTGGAAATATCGTTATCAACACAAAAGATTTGCGTGTTTACGATGGAGGATTTATATCTACTACAACATTCAATTCGGGGGCATCTGGAGATTTAACTATTAATGCTTCAGGCTCAGTGCAGATACTAGGTACTAATTCTTTTTCTCCTACTGTACTTTCTACACAAACGGCTAGTAGCGGACGGTCTGGAAATATTCAGATCAACACAAGAGATTTACTGGTTCGAGATGGGGCTGTCGTGTTAGCGGCAAATTCTCCAGGCAACTTTGCAAGTTCTGGCGCAGCTGGCAACCTAGAAATAATGGCTTCAAACTCTATCCAAATCAGCGGAAGAGGGCTGTCTGGCTTCAGTAGTCAACTCACTGCGTTTACGACTAACGATAAGCCGGGTGGAGATATTAAAGTCTCAACTAGAAATCTTGTGGTTGAAAATGGTGGGGAGATTTCTGCCTATGCAACGGACAAAGCATCCGGTGCAGGTGGAACTGTAAGACTTGAAGTTGAGCAACTGATTGTGCGCGGAGGATCTCAAGTAGCGGCGGGCACCTTTGGCAAGGGGGAAGGAGGCAACTTGGAGGTAGTTGCTTCTGATTTCGTGCAAATAATAGGGGACGGATCTTCACCACTGCTGGGTGGTAGATCTCCAAGCGCGTTGTTTACTGGCAGTATTGGTCTTGACAGCGGGAATGCTGGCAACCTGAAGATCGCAGCCAAAAACCTCATGGTTCAAGATGGCGGGGTGATTACGGCTGAAACTAGAAGTCGTAGCGGTCGGGCAGGAGACCTCAATATCCAAGCTTCTGATTCGATTCAAGTGATTGGCAATATTGGAGGAGATCCTAGCCAAATTACTGCGCGTACGTTTGGTAATGGTAGTGCTGGCGACTTAACGATTTTGACAAAGCAATTATCTGTACAAAATGGGGGGCAGATCTCTGCCTATACGTTGGGGCAGGGACGGGCAGGAACTCTTAGCGCGATCGCGTCTGAGTTTATCGAGTTAACTGGCACATCAACAGTCGGACTGCCTAGTGGCATTCTATTTGACACACTGAGTTCTGGGGATGCTGGCGCATTGAGCATAGGCACTCGACGCTTGACGATTCGAGATGGTGGCAGGGTTTCGGCAGCAACGTTTAGTGCAGGGCGAGGTGGAGAAATTTTGGTGAATGCAACGGATGTGGTGGAGATTAGTGGTACGTCACCGGATGGTCAATTTGCCAGCGGATTGTACTTTGACTCGCGTGGTGCGGGAGATGCAAAAGGCATTCAGATTAACACTGGAAAATTGATGGTTCAAGATCGTGGAACTGTCACGGTTCTTGGTTCCGGCTCTGGTAAATCAGGGGATTTGGAGATTAATGCAGGCTCCATTTTTATGAGTGATGGGGCGAGGTTGACTGCGACCACTCAGTTGGGGGAAGGTGGCAATATTCGGATTAAAACCGAGGGTTCCGTCATCCTGCGACGAGATAGCGATATTCGCACCAATGCCTTTGGCACAGGAAATGGCGGCAACATCACCTTTGCTGTGGGCGGTGCAATTGTGGCGGTGTTGTCCGAAGACAGCGATGTGTTAGCCAGTGCAGTGACGGGGCGGGGCGGCAACATTTTTGCCAAAGCGATCGCGATTCTTGGGTTTCGTCAGTTCAACAAAGTGGAAACATCGGAGAGTGATTTCATTGCGACTTCAGAGCTTGGGATTGATGGGGTCGTTACCTTGGATACGCGCAATCCGCAACCCAACACGCCGCTCCCAAATAGATTGGACTCCCCATCTCTAGCTTTGGGTTGTGCGGCTTCGCCTGGGGTTGCCAACCGCGATCGCCCAGCCAATCGATTTTTCTATGCAGGGCGTGGGGGATTGCCGCCGAATCCCAGTGAGGCACTCAGCAGCAGCGCCTTATGGGAAGATGGGCGATCGCTCAGTGTATCCTCAACGCCCTCTGCTCCTCAAAAACAGGTCGCGGTTCCAGCGGTGATCATTGAGGCGACAGGCTGGGTAAGAGAGGCAGATGGCACGATCTCGTTAGTTGCCGATGGCGCTTCCAGCAATCTTTCATTTCAAGCTTTGTTTCAGTGTGACGGGCAAACTTCACGCTAACTTGGGTAATCATGGTGCATTTTTTAAGATTCTTTCAGTTGAGCCGTCGTTGGTTAAAGTTCAGTTTTTTAGCCATTTCAATTTTGATGCTATGTCTGATTGCTACGCCCTTAGTAGCTCAGTCTGTTTCGCCTAAAAATTTGGTGCAACAGGGCAAGCAATTCTACGAAATAGGACAGTTTGAGCAAGCGCTAAGCCATTGGGAACAGGCAACCGCCGCCTATCAAAAGCAGCAAGATACTGTGGGCACAAGTGGTAGTTTGATCAATCAAGCCCAGGCACTCTCGGCTTTAGGGTTGCAACGTCGCGCTTGTAAAACCCTGGTGCAAGCGTTGAAATCCAGTGATGCAGATAGCGATCGCTTGTGTGATCCAATTTTTGATGACAAGCAAGTTTTTCAGCCGGATCTATCTGATCCATTACTTGCCAGTGTCCAAGCAACAGGGCTTCGCAGTTTGGGAAATGTGTTGCGTTTGATTGGTAATTTAGAAGCGTCGCAAGCAATCCTAGAGCAAAGCTGGAAGATCGCGCCCCAAGATGCCAAAGCTGATGTTCTGGTGAGTTTGGGAAATACACTGCGGGATTTAGGCAACCGCGATCGCGATCGTACTGACAAAATTGGAAACATTCAAGGGGCTGCTTTTGCGACTAATTGCTTAGCGAATCGAACGGGATCTAAGACTGCGATCGCTTACTACGAACAGGCGATCGACTGTTATCAAGAAGCAGCCAATAATGCGTCTAATTCATTCACAACCATCCAGGCACAGAGTAATCACCTGGCTCTGCTTGTCAATCTAGACCAATGGTTGTATCAAAATAATCCAGTTGAGGCGATTCAGTGGAAGGCTCAAACACGCTCCCAAATTACATCGTTGATCACAAATCTCTCTCCTTTAATTGAGCGTTTACCCGCAACCTATGAAGGGATCTTCACGCGGATCAACTTTGCGCGCAGCTTAGGGATGCAGTTCAAGCAAAATAAATTAGCTGGAAACAACCCAGCGTGGCAAGTTGCTTCCTCAACGCCAACATTTATTCCTCCAGCAGATAATTGCAATACGGCAAAGCAACTTTTCGAGCAAGCTTGGCAACAAGCCCAGGCATTAAAGAATATTCGCGCAAGTTCTTCTGCGGCAGGTAATTTAGGCTGGCTCTATGAACAATCTGAGCAGTGGGATGAAGCACTGCTTTGGACTGAGATAGCTTTGAAACGGGCAAAGCAATTAACATCCGCTGATTTGATGTATCAATGGGAGTGGCAAACTGGGCGAATTTTGAAACAGCAAGGAAAGGTCAAGGATGCGATCGCCCATTACACCCTAGCAATTCAAGCCTTAGATTCCGTGCGTCACAACTTAATGCCAGCTAATGCAGACGTACAGTTTTCCTTTCGAGATCAAGTAGAGCCTGTCTATCGAGAATTAGTTGATTTATTGCTGAGCGATCCCACCCCAGACCGCTTAAAACAATCTGTAGAATATATTGATGCACTGCAACTGGCAGAACTAGAAGACTTCTTGCGCTGTCTAGTTAGTCCTCAAGTTGCACTAGATTCAGAACTTGATTCCCACACTGCACTGTTGCACTCCATCATTCTGCCAGATCGAGTTGTCGCAATTCTTCAACGATCAGGACAACCTCTCAACTATCACTCAACTCTGATTAAGCAAGAGCAAGCAGAAGGTGTTTTAGAAAATTTACGTGCCTACATCCTAAGACAAAATAGCCCTGAAGAGGTGCTTCGAGATGCTAGCCAGGTTTACGAATGGTTGATTGCTCCGTTTGAATCAGAGTTAGAACAAAATTCCGATATTAGAACCCTAGTGTTTACATTAGATGGAGCGTTACGGAATATTCCGATCGCCGCTCTTTATGATGCCAAGCGAAAAGAGTATTTAGTTCAGAAGAAATATGCAACGGCAGTTACACCAGGGCTACGTATATTTGAGTTGAAACCTCTACAACGAGATAAACTACGCATCTTGGCGGCTGGTATCAGTGAAGCGCGAACGGTTGAAAATCGTCCATTTAATGCGCTCGCAAATGTTAATCAGGAATTAGAAAGCATCCGTACTTTGTTTCCTGCCAAAGTCAAACAATTACTCAATGCAGAGTTCACAGAAACCGGATTACGAGAGAAAATCGACACAGGCGCATTTACAATTGCTCATTTAGCAACCCATGGAGCCTTTAGCGCTGACCCTGAAGCAACTTACATTCTGACCTTTGATCGATTGATTAAAAGCTATGCCTGGAATGATTTACTCAAAGTTAACACTCAAACAACGCTGAAGCCATTTGATTTATTAGTCATGAGTGCCTGTCAGACAGCAAAAGGCGATCGCCGCGCAACGTTAGGATTGGCAGGAATTGCAGTCCGAACCGGAGCGCGTAGCACAGTTTCAAGCCTATGGAAAGTCGCAGATAAGTCTACTGCTAAACTCATGGAAAGTTTTTATACGGAACTATCAAAGCCCGATGTCAGCAGAGCGGAGGCACTTCATCGGGCACAACAATCTATTTTTGGTGAGCCAAACTCCAAAACTCCCTATTACTGGGCTGCGTTTGTGCTAGTGGGTAATTGGCTTTAAGCGTTTATGGCTCAATCAACGGTTGATCAGTTAAATTATCCCAACCTGCCGATTTTAGAAGCTGGCTCCACTGTTGTTGCAAATTTGCATCCTGCGAGTTTTGAGATCGAAGTTTAGCAAGATGAGTTAGAGCATCGTACCAACCACCAGCGTCTAAATATTGTTGAGTTCGGGCTTTAGCAGGGGTAAATTGAAGCTGTTTCGCAAAGTTTGCAGGCATCTCCAGCCGTTGTACCCAACCATCTAAACTTAAATCAGGTATATCGGCTTCCTTTTTAGCTTGACAGTCTAGGATTAATTTCCAGTAATATTTTTCTCCAATTTTTAATGAAGTGTTGGGTTGAGTCGGGACAGCAATAATTCCCGGTGTTGCAGGTGCTTGAATAGTGGTTCGATACAGAGTCTTTGTCTGTTGAGCATTATGTAAGGAAAATTCGATTGCGTGAACCTCTGCCGTTGTGTAAGGAATATAGAACCATAGCGTTGGTTTCTCAGATAAGGTGAAATCTTGTCCGGTTTTAACTAACGCAGTTACAGGATGCTTCATCTGGCGACATCCCCCCGATGCTTCTGGACGAGAGCCACCATTGGGGGTTGGATTGCCTGTGGGAGTACCTGTTCTAGGTGGAGTGGGAAGATTTTTGCTGGGACTTGCTTGGCTACTGATAGGAATAGAAATCATGCAAAGAATAACAAAGGCAGTTGCCCAGTTTTGCGTTCTGAGTAGATGCATTTTCATAATTCAATCAAGTCTTTACTAAAAAGAGGTTTCTTTTGTCTTGGGTCTAGAAATCCAGTAAACGGTGAATGCTTCAGTGATGAATAAGGCGATCGCCGCTGGAATGAGTGGAAGCCAGAGTCCTACAATCAAGAGTGCCCAACAAATTCCATACACTATCCCCCACGTTATTACCGATGCTGACCAAAGCCAGATAAGGCGCGATCGCCAATACAGCACCAGCCCAGTTCCAACTAATGACCAGCAACCAATCCACAAAGTATCTACCCAAATTGGCAACCAACTAATTTGAGGACGCTCCCCCTCACTTGCACTCAAAATACTGCTTAACATCTGCGCTTGAACGTGCAATTTTGGCAGTTTACCAAGCGGTGTATCCTGGTCAGAATCAACGCTAGATGCTGTTACTCCAATTAAAACAACGTGGTTTTCAATCCAAGTAGGGTGATATTTGCTATTCAAAACATCCCTTAGAGAAATAGACTGAGCAACTTGAGGAGTGTTGCGGTAATTAATCAATACCTGATATCCTCGTGCATCTAAATTTTGATAGCTACCGCTGTGAGAACTCAATCTTTTGATGCAACCTTACCTAGCTCCCATTCCTGACGCTCATTAACTTGTATACTCAGTCTCCTAGACTTCAAGTAATTGGCTGCAAGTAGTAAGCCGAATGAATATTCAGCATCACATTTAGAGAAAGAAGATACTGGGTTTTCAGTACGAGATAGAAGTTGACGGCGGATAGCATTATTCTGGTTATTCCACTGCCAATCAGTGATTACGTTATTAAAGCCAACCTGTTTGCTAGGTGCATTTGGGGGTGGATTGATACTGGATTTATCCCGACTAAATGGATTCTCAAAACCGCACGTTGTAATTAGCGATTGATTTTGTCGTAATAAATTAACGAACCTTGCGTACCCCTTTTCTACAGGCATATCGCGGGTAATATTAACGCCAATCGCAATTGGTTTTTCTTGCTGTAACTTCTCTATTACAGTTGCTAAGATACTGTCAGAAATTGGATGCTTATACTGCCGAATGTCTTCTTCATCAATGCTGACTAGAAGCAAGCGAGGGTCGGGTTGTTCAACAGGGCGCGATCGCATCAAATGATCATAGGCTTGCAATTCGGCTGATTGGAGAAATCCTATCCAACGAATTCCCATCACCAGCAGCGTTACAGCCAAACTGACGAGTAATACCTGTTTAACTGGAAGAAATTTGGCAGGTTTGAGCAGAGTAACAGGCGTGTAATCGACATTTTGATGAATCACGGGGAGCCAAGTGGCGCAAGGAAACTCATCTTCCAAGGTTTCCAGGCGTTCTCGTGCTTCTCTCATGGCTAAATGCACGGGTTTAGCATCCGAAAGAGCAGTCAGCAGATATTTCAGAAACTCTTGAGCAACGCGATCGGGGACTAATTCGCGCATCACAATCAAATGAGGAATGGCTAAATCATTCAATTGCTGGACTAATCCTAAACCATCACAGGAGTTGAAAATTGCCAGTTTTAAGCCGCGATCGACCGCTTTTCGGAGGGCAAACCATAGTTCTTCAATGGTCAGGCTATCCGTGGGGTTGAGGTAAATCCGCCCTGTTTCGCCTTCGGTTTCACTATGTCCAGCAAAGAAGATGACATCCCAGGGCTGCTCCCACAGGCGATCGCCCAACTGTTGCCGCTGAGGTTCAACTAAAAACGTCACGTCTGAGTTTGATAACCCTTCCAGCAATTGACGATCCGCTGTAACATCAATCCCGTGGCTATGTCCTAAAATCGCTAGCACTCGGTTTTTTTGCGTGGGTTGAGCCGCTGACTGCTTGCGAGATCTCTGATTGAGAGACGTGAGAACTACTTCAGTATTCGGATATCGTTGAACAAAATCCCACTCGTGCCAAGGCAATTTTTGTAATGTCTGATCAGCACTACGCAGCAATAAGCGCACTTCTTCATCTCGATGTAGCTCTTCTCGCAGTTGCAGATCAACAGAGCGAAATGAATCTGATTTTAGCCAATTTGTAAAGCGATCGCGCAGGTTTGCCGCCGCCTTGTTGCAGTCTGCTCGGCGTTTCTGAATGCTGCCATCATACAGAATCCGCTTGGGCTTAATTCGGGTAGGCGCACCAATATTGCGGTACTTCTCCTGCCAGTCTTGGAGGGCATCCATCAAAGCAGTATTTGGCGCTAACTGCCCCCGTTCTTCTACCTCAATCTGGTTTAGTTCCGAACGGATTTCTAGCGTGACTTGAAACCCTTGTATGGTGAGGTCTCCCTCAAATTTGAGCATAATCACTCTGCCCATTGTTCAACCCCTGATAAATTGAGCAGCTTTTTCAAATCACAAACGGTTCCGTAACGCTAATATCTCCTAACATTAAACGAACACTAAAGTGTTCCCCTGGTTCGCCGCTAAATTGAAGTTGGATATTTTCTGTACTCATTGCTTGAGCTTGTATCACAGGATCACCCATTTCATTGAGGATGACTAACTGCAAATCAGCCGGGAGATGGGTTTGTGTGCCCGTAGGATAGACTCCAACCCAAACATCGAGTTCAGAAGTGTCGAGGGGCGTTAACCCCAAAGATACTTCAACTTGTTCGTCTGCCCGGTGCAAATCAAATACTTTTAATCCCATGGCAGAACTAAGGCGATGATTTCGATAGGCAAGTTTTGCGGGAGTGAGTAGGGTATTTAAGTTTTGCCAGTCTTGTTGAAATATATTTTGAAACCACTGACTCAGTTGCGTTGGAATCTGTTGGCTTGCTTGCTGAATTTGAGGATGTCGCAGTTGATCAAGGTAGATCAATAAATCTTCTAGAGAATTCTGCTGGAATTGTTGGAGAGGAACGTGTTCAGTGGCAACGGTTTTTACATATCCTATAATCTTGGCTGTTTGCAAAGATTCATCCAACTGGACGGCGATATAGGCGATGCGATCGCTCCACACTTCAGGCGGAACTTCTACTACAGAAGCTTCTGACAGGATAGGCAGACATTCCAAACTGCCCAATCCAGGAAGATACACTTCGGCTGCATGGCTCAGTTCAAACAGGGCATGGCTGCTGATTCTATCTTCATACTCAGCCTCAATGCTCATACAATCCAGGTAATATTTCACGGCATACATTGCCAGCGTGCGGAGGTAAACCTGTTTAGCCTGATGGGTTGATGTTTTTTGATGGTTCTGTTTTGCGAGGTCGTGAGCTTCCCAAGCAAGCGGAATAGAAAAGATGGAGTCGGTGGGGTACATATGAAGGAGTCCTATGGTAAGAGAATGTAGACGGGGAACGGGTGGAAGGTAGTTTAGTGACTCAAGCGTTGTTGTAAAAAGGGCAAAAATTTCTTGAGGCAGCGTTGATAGAAACTGCTAAGGGAAGAAACTGGAATCCCAAACTCCTTCGAGATTTCTTCCCAGGTTTTTCCAGCCAGAATGCGGAGCGCGATCGCCTGAAAACTTGCCTCTGGATGTCCTTTAATATGCTTGCGAAACAGCAGATCTTGCTCTAAAAAATCTCGCAGTGATTGAACTTCCGAGGCTTCCTCTTCAATCATCTGTTGATCTCGTCTGCGTTCTTCAAGCCGTCTTTCTAACTCAGATAAATCAGATAAATAAGTAGTTCGCTTGCCATTGCGCTCTTTCACCACATCAATAAATCGCTTATCTAACAAGTAATTGACCCACTTTCTCACACTGGCTTTCTGCGGATCGTATCGTTCAATATTCCGGCAGACATACAACCATACCCGCTGGCACGTTTCGTTATAGAGATCTCGATGCGCCTCTGGTGGGTGGCGGTTGAGTTGGGGTGGGTATAAAACGCGAGGTTGGGATAGTAAGTGAATGAGCCGATGGAGCGATCGCTGTCGCTCTAAAGAAGAACCCGCTTGCTTTGCCTGTTCCGCCAGTTCAGCAAGTTGGTGATCAAGCTGATTAAAATCGATCTCATGCATAGGTAGATCCCAAACCTGTTTAACTGCCAGCAACTTCGTCTATAGTCTTCTCTGAATTAAGGTGCCCGTTCTGCGCAAATTCCTCCTAATTTTTCTGCCGGGTTGAATGCCTTAGCTAGAATCGGCAATCAGATTTCTAAAGTTTGTAACTTCTTTCAAGGAAATGCGTAAATATCCTCTACTCAAAACGAGAGAAAGACAGTAGAGCAATAACCGAGTTTTTATGATGGCAACCCCCCAAAAAATATAAAATTGCTACTTGATCTTACTAGTAAATCAGTGTTATTACTGACAGAGCGATCAGCCGTATTTTGTGTCCTTAGTTCCCGTTGAGTTACTTAGAAAATTCCTTGTCTATGGCGGCTAACCTCTGCCTATAGAGCGACTCAATTCAAAAATTTCAGGAGCATTCACCATGGCGTTTCGGTTGATCAAAAATTTGACCCGCGTAGGGTTTTTTGTATCAAGTTTGACGGCTTTTTTGGCGCAGCCAGCAATGGCAGGAACGTTATATAACGGTTGGGATTGCTTCTATCGGGGATTTGTGGGGTTGGATTGCGGCGATTCCGTAAGAAGTAACTGCACCTCAAACTGGGAATTGGACTGGTTGCCAAAAGTGTCGGCTATTGGACGGGATTCGTAGAGGCTGAAGCGCGGAGTTGTCCGCAGGCGGCATCGGCTTCAAGTCCACGGGAATAGCGGACGCTGACGGCAATGTGGCGTTTTTTGAGTTCCTCTACAAATGCTTGAACTCGTTGCGGGGTGGGGCGTTTGTAATCCACTTCTTGAATGGGATTGTAGGGGATGAGATTGACGTGGCTTTGAAACCCGCGCAGATGAGCAGCTAATTCCTGGGCGTGTTCGGGGCGATCGTTCAGGTCTGCTAGCAAGATATATTCAAAACTAATCCGCCGACCCGTGAGCCGCACATAATCCCGGCACTCTGCCAGCAGTTCTTTGAGGGGATAGTGATGGGCACTGGGAATTAGAGTTTCTCGCTGCGGTTGATTAGAGGCATGGAGGCTAACGGCTAAAGTGACTTGCAGTTGATGCTCGGCAAATCGCCTGACATGACCGGGAATGCCGACGGTGGAAACAGTCATCAGCCGTTGCCCAATGCCAACATCTTGATTGAGGCTATGAATCGCCGCGACTACATTATCCGTATTAAGCATCGGTTCACCCATGCCCATAAACACAATATTGCTAACTCGCTGCCCAAAGTCTTCTTGAACGGTTAAGACCTGATCGACAATTTCGTGGGTTGCTAGATTGCGAATCAATCCCCCTTTTCCAGTAGCGCAAAAGTCGCATCCCATGGGGC
Source organism: Sivoneniella epilithica UHCC 1019 (assembly GCF_040830845.1). Taxonomy (NCBI): domain Bacteria; kingdom Bacillati; phylum Cyanobacteriota; class Cyanophyceae; order Leptolyngbyales; family Leptolyngbyaceae; genus Sivoneniella; species Sivoneniella epilithica. Next base: position 105,485 of record NZ_JBFPDP010000014.1, on the reverse strand, counting down.
ATCCCACTTGAGAGGAGACGCAAACGGTGAGGCGATCGAGATCTGGACTGTCTCCGTCTGCCTGTTTGCCTTTCCAGTCGAAGGTGGGAATACCGACGGTTTCGATGATCTGTCCATCGGTGAGGCGTAATAGAAACTTGACGGTGCCATCGGGGGCAACAGAGCGGAAATGAACCTGCGATCGCCCAATTGCCACCGCTTGCATCTCCGATCTCCATTGTTTCGGGAAAACGGTGATATCTGCCAGCGATCGCGCCCCTTTTTCATAAATCCACTGGTGGAGTTGCTTGCCTCGGTAACTCGGCTGTCCCTGTGTTTGCACCCAGGCGGTTAGCTCTGTTAATGACTGACCGAGTAAAGGAACCGATACTTGAGTAGATGGAGAAAGGGTGGAAGGTGAAGACATGGAAATTGGCGATCGCATAGCGGCAATCTCTATCTTAAGGTGTTTAATTAAATGGTGTTGCTGAATGCAAGTATGATTTTCGGGCATTGCTGAATGCAGACATGATTTTCATGGGTAGGGGTAGGGGTAGCGCCTTGTGCCTACCCTTTCTGGGATAAGGGCAACCACAAGGGATTGCCCCTACGAATTTCATATCTAGATTCAGCAACGCCGATTTTCGTTTGTAGGGGTAGCGCCTTGTGCCTACCCTTTCTGGGATAAGGGCAATCACAAGGGATTGTCCCTACAATTTTCCTTCCCAAATTCAGCAACGCCGATTAAATATCCGCCTCGCCTTCAAACAGCGTTTTTAGCGGAAGGGCATTTAAGTGATGAACTTCTGACAGATAGCGAGACAAGACATCGCTTTGCCCGTGGGTAACGTAGACATTTTTTGCGCCCGTCTGCAACGTTGTATTCACCAGCCCATTCCAGTCTGCATGATCGGACAAAACAAACCCGCGTTCATAGCCCCGACGACGACGGGCACCCCGAACCGCCATCCAACCAGAAGCAAAAGCAGTTTGGGGCTGTTGAAAGCGTTTCATCCAGGTTGATCGATGAGCAGAAGGCGGAGCCAAGACGAGATCGCCCTTGAATTTGTAGTCGCGCGGCATGTCTGAAACGGGCAAGGTTGGCACCATTTCCACGCCCACTTGACGATAGATTTCAGTCAACACATGAACCGCTCCATGCACATAGACGGGCCGATCGGTGAATTTTCGCAGTTCTGCCAAGACTCGCTGAGCTTTGCCAAAGGCGTAGCAAAACAAGAGCGATGGGCGATCGCGATCGCCCATCCACCACTCATACACTTGGCGACAGGTTTCCTCCCCCGTATTCCAGCGATAAATCGGCAATCCAAACGTTGCTTCAGTAATGAACGTATCGCAGGGAACCACTTCAAACTCCGCACAAGTTGGATCGGCACAGCGCTTGTAGTCCCCAGATATCACCCAGACTTCATCACCGCACTCTACCCGAATTTGGGCAGAACCGAGAACATGTCCGGCGGCATGGAAGGATACCCAAGTGTTGCCGAGCTTAACGCGATCGCCATACTCCACCCCTTGCAGATTTGTTTGCGCTCCTAACCGCTTCTTCAAAATGCCCTCCGACATTTGAGTCGCAAAATACTGATTGGAACCCGACCGAGCATGATCCGAGTGAGCATGGGTAATCAACGCCGTATCTACTGACTTCCAGGGATCAATAAAAAAGCCACCCTGTTCGCAGTAGAGTCCTTCTGGCAAAACGGTGATGAGAGACATAAACAGGGATCAGGGCAAGAGGGGCAAAAGCAGAGTGACGAAGTAGAAAACGAGGGGCGCGGTGAAAACATAGCTATCGGCGCGATCGAGAATGCCGCCATGTCCTGGAATGAGTTGTCCGGAGTCTTTAACTCCAGCATCTCGTTTCATCATAGATTCGGTCAGGTCGCCTAATAAGCTAGCGATGCCAATTAATAAACCGAGGGCTGCTCCGGTGATGGGCCAGCCTGACCAGCCCAGATACCAGGAACCCGCGATCGCCACTGCCACACTCCCAGCCACGCCAAACACTGCACCTTCAACTGTTTTTTTGGGGCTAATGTCGGATAAACGAGTGCGCCCAAAGGCTTTGCCGAAAATATAAGCGCCAATGTCGGCTGCCCAAATACAAATGAAGGCAAGTAAGGTGCAGGTTAACCCTTGGGGCAAGGCATGGAGGTCTGTCCAATCCTGAATCCAAAAGCCGTCTAGAGGCAGGTTGCTTGCCTGAATTTGCCCCAGTGATCGCAACCGCACCCAATAGCTGGGCAAATAGCCGCCATAGAATAAGCCCATGATCGAAGCGGAAATATCAGCGATCGTGGCAAATTTGGGCTGAAACAGCAGGTAGAAGCAGATAAATGTGCCTGCCACTGGAAACACCGCATCGGCATAGGCAGGCGAAAGATTGGAAATCACCAGCAGTGCTTGACTGACGACCAGTGTTGTTTTAGCCGCCGGAGCAAACCCTTTTGCACGAGCAAGCTGAAAATATTCAAGCTGCCCTAAGTAGATGATGATGCCAAATCCTAGGGTAAAATACCAACCTCCCAGCAACACCATTCCAAGCGCAATCACAATGGCGATCGCGCCACTCACAATACGAGACCATGGCATAGAAATTGTTGGAGGCGAAGAAGACCCAGACACAGGTTTTAGCAAAGATTAAGTAAAAGTTAAAAAAGCCTTTGCAACACTTTAACCGATTTAGTTTTACCTAAAGTGAAGGTTGCTCTAAAAATCAACCCAATACCCTTAAATTAACGATTTTTTGGATTTTGGTTATAGTTTTTCCCCACTCAGCACAAAGATCGGGTCTGTTGCTGTAAAAACTTGGCTGATCCCGCGTTTCTCCAATCGGTTTACGGCTAGCTGCACAACTTCCACATTGCGAACTTGGAGTTCGGCAAAACTTTCTGAAACCTGATACAGCCCTTCTAAGCTGGCGGCAATGGCAACGACCCGTCCCGTGGATGGCAAGTGCTGCCAGACTTCCGTCAAAATTGCTTTGAGCGATCGCCCCCCGCCAATGCACACCCGCTGGGGCGATCGCCCTAAATTTTTGAGGCAGTCTGGAGCAATTCCTTCAATAACTTCAACGTTGGTCGCTCCGAAGCGATCGCAATTGCGCCGAATCAAGCTAGCCACGTCTTCATCGCGCTCGATCGCAATGACATGTCCTTGGGAACAGAGTAATCCCGCTTCGACTGAAATAGTGCCAGTACCCGCGCCAATATCCCACAGTACCGACGTTGCCTCTAATCGCAAATAAGACAAAAGCAAGAGCCGAATCTCGCGGGGAGTCATAGGAATACCGGGCAGACGCTCAAACATCTCATCTGGAATTCCTGGAGTAACATAAGACCATGAGGAGGAAAGCATGAGAAAAGGGTGCAGAGAGGAAGTAGGCTACATCAAGCTGGCTAAGCCAACCCCTTACACCTTACACTTCCCCTTCTATGAACGAGGATGTTTTGCCGATTCGAGTAAAAATCCGGGCGATCGCCCTTTGGCTGTGAATAATAAAATACTTTCGTTAAGTTGCCTGCTAAATAATGTTTCTAGACGCTAAGCATGTATTGATTGTTGAAGACGATCAGGGACGTAAAGAACATATTCTTGATGCGCCAATTTATTCGATCGGCAGAGATCCAAACTGCGATATTCGTTTAGCCTCTCAGTTTGTTTCGCGTCGTCATGCAACGTTGGTGCAACTTCCTGGCGATGACGGAGAGTATCAGTATCGGATCGTGGATGGCGCTCCCAAGGGAAAACCGAGTTCTAATGGGTTGTTAGTGAACGGGCGAAAAGTGCAAGCCTACAATCTCAGAGATCGCGATGAAATTATGTTTGGTCCTAAAATTCATGCCACTTATCATCTACAGGAACAGGAAGCGGAACAAGCACGACCCCAAAACTACGATCAAACCGTTATCCCCATGGAGGATTGGGATAGTGGTGCAAAAGACTAAGCTTTGACGACTTTTAGAGTACCTAAACTCGGATCGGCGCAGCCGCTAATTATGCCGCCAGATGCCAAGATTTTTTGCAAGGACGCGATCGCCGCTTCAGTTACCAATTCTCCCGGAATCAGCGTGGGGATGCCCGGTGGATAGGGGCACACGAGTTCAGCGCTAATACGATTGATAGCACGGGCGATCGCCACGGTTTCTGTAGCAGCAAAAAACGCCTCACGGGGAGAAAGGGAAGAGAGGGAAGAGGGAAGAGGGAAAAGGGAATAGAAATTTTGAATTTTGAATTTTGAATTTTGAATTCTGCATTCCTGTTTTGCTAGCTGTTCAAAGGCGCTGATTAGCTGCTCAATGTCTGCGGCTGTGTTGCCGAGGCTGATGATGAAGGTGAGATGTTGCAGGGAGGGAAGCTCGGCAGTCACGCTCAATTGGGTGTTGAGAATTTCGTCTGCGGTGAAACCATGGATGCCCAAACCAGAAACCGTAACGGTGAGGCGGGTGGAGTCAAAATCAACAAATCCAGGGGTGGTGGCGTGGTGATGGCTCAAGGTTGCAAGGTTGGGAATCTGGCTAATCTGAGATCGTGCTTTTTCTGCCAGGTGTAAGGTGTGGCTCATGAGCGCTTCTCCCTGGGTTGCCATTTGCCACCGAGCCGCATCGAGAGACGCTAACAGTAAATAGCTAGGGCTAGTGGATTGCACCAAGGCAAGAGATTTGGAGAGGCGATCGCGATCGATTAAACTGCCTTGAACATGCACCATTGCGGCTTGGGTCAGGGCAGAGAGCGTTTTGTGAGTAGACTGCACCGCAACATCGGCATCCGCCTGCAATGCAGACATGGGTAAATCTGGATGAAACGCAAAGTGGGCACCATGGGCTTCATCGACAATCAGGGGAATGCCGTGATTGTGAGCAAGCTGGGCGATCGCGCTCACCTCTCCACAGGCACCGTAGTAAGTGGGCGACACCATCAGCACGGCTTTTGCGCTGGGATGGCTGGCTAAGGCAAGCTTCACCGCTGCGGGAGTAATGCAATGAGCGATATCCAGCGCTGCATCATAGTCGGGTTGGATGAACACCGGGATCGCCCCCGATAAAATCAGCCCGGAAATGACAGATTGATGCACATTGCGCGGCAAAATCAGGATGTCTCCTGGATTGCAGGTCGCTAAAATTGCTGCAATCACTGCACTGGTGGAACCATTCGCCAAAAACCAAGTGCGATCGCCGCCAAATGCAGCCGCTGCAAGTTCCTGTGCTGCCAAAATCACGCCTTCGGGCGCAAATAAATTGTCTAGTTCTGGCAGTTCTGGCAAATCTGCTCGAAAAACTTGTTTTCCTAGTAGATCCTTCAAGGATGCTGGAATACTTTGTCCGCGCTTATGTCCGGGTGTATAAAAGGGAGCGTTGAGGCGATCGCTGCATTGTTGTAGGGCATTGACCAACGGCATCTCTGCCTGAGAGTGGTGAATCGTGTGGTTTTCAGTGTCCATCCGGCTGTTCTAAGATTTTTTGGAAAGGGTTGGCTGAATCAGCGTCAGTACGCGATCGAACTGGTAGTTCTCAATCAAATTGGTAAAGGTTTGAATCAAAGAACGATGTTCAGGAGGAATTTGGGCAATCAATTTAAGACTGAGAGAATCGCTGCCTTGAGTTGCAGCAAGGCAAAGCTGGGCAACCCATTCGGCTGGCATGATGGTAGAAATATCCAAGCTGAAAGAGGGATCGGGAGGCATTGAGGTGAAAACTGTTTCTGCCGCGATCGCGGTATCCAAGTTCTGTAACCCCAAATGTTGACATAGGGTATTCAGCAATTTTTCGCGGCGGAAGGGTTTACTAACAAAATCATCACAGCCTGCGGCAAAACTGTCTTGTCGTTGTTCGTTAAAAGCGCTAGCTGTGAGAGCAATAATTTTAGTCGGGGTTAGAGGTTGAGAGCTAGGAATCTCTCTTGCTTGTTCCCTTTTCCCTATTTCCTTTTCCCTCGCACGAATGCGCCGGGTGGCTTCATAACCATCGACGATCGGCATATGCATATCCATAAAGATCAGATGGGGCTGCCACTGTTCCCAGAGATCGATCGCCACCTGTCCGTTTTCTGCTTCCTGGATCTCAAAGCCTATCTCACTCAAAAGTTTGTTCAATAACAACCGATTAACCGAACTATCTTCAGCAATCAGAATGCGGTGATTACTCGGTTGGGGCGCACTCTTGATGGAAGGGTCAGGCGGCAAGGAGGGGGTAGTTGGTGTGATGGAGGCGGAGTGCGATCGCGCTACTTGAATCTGGAAAGCAAAACAACTGCCTCTACCCAGTTCAGTCTGCACCGTAATCTCGCCCCCCATCAACTGCACAAATCGCTGGCTAATTCGTAATCCTAAACCCGTTCCTTCTTGAGATTTTTGTCCCGATTGAGTTTGCTTAAAGGCTTGAAACAAATCGCCTAGTTCCTCTGCGGCAATTCCAGATCCCGTATCTTCTACTTCAAAGAGTAGGGAGAAGGCAGAGTCGGTGAGATTCTCCGCACCTTTGCCCTGCACCCTTTTCACCCTGAGCGTGACCCTGCCCATGTCCGTAAACTTAATTGCATTCCCTAATAGATTAATCAAGACCTGGCGCAGTTTGTTTTCATCAGTTTTGATAGATTCCGGGATTGTGGCATCCCAATCAAACTGGAGTTGCAACCCTTTCGATTGCGCCTTCAGTTGCAACATGTCTTCCAAACTCTGCAACAGAGTGTGCAGGTCACAGTCCGTTTCGTGCAGGGTCACTCGTCCCGCTTCAATCTTGGACATCTCTAAAACATCATTGATCAACCCCAACAGATGCTCACCGCTCTGGTTGACAATTTCGACGGAGCGATGATGGTCTGTGCTGAGAGAAGGATCTCGCTGCATCAACTGGGTAAAGCCCAAAATGGCATTGAGGGGAGTGCGAAGTTCGTGGCTCATGTTTGCCAAAAATTCGCTTTTTGCCCGATTTGCCGCATCAGCCGTTTCTTTGGCGTGTTTCAATGCGGTTGCCTGGTGTTGCGTTTGCGCGAATAGCTCTGCCTGCTGCACGGCAACCCCAAGCTGATTGCCAATTTGAGACACTATTTGAATTTCGGCGACCTGCCATTGCCGGGGTGCCGCATTTTGATAGGTGGCAAGCAATCCCCATAACTGGTTGCCGCAGAAGATGGGCACGATGATGTAGGCGCGGGCTTGTAGCGATTCTAATAATTCCAGATAGCATGGATCGAACCCTTGTTGATAGATATCGGTGACACAGCAGTAGTTTGATTTTTGGCGATATAGTCCTCCTTGATTTTCCTGCAAGTAAGTATCTCGAATGATGACTTCGGTATCATTAAACTGTTTGACAATGCAGTTACCCTGATCGACCGTTCCCTGGTTTAACTGCACATTTTCGACCCGAACCGGAAGGATGGCATTCCAGAGATCGCCTACCGATTCTGCAACAAATTGTCCACTCCAATCGGCATTGAATTGATAGATCAAGGCGCGATCGCAGCTAATCGCTTGCCGCAATTCTTCCGTGGTTGTGAAGAAAATGGTTTCCAGTTCTAGGGTTGCTCGCATTCGTTGCAGCACCCGTGCCGCTGCCCGTTCTCGTTCGGCAGTGCGGCGGAGTTCGATTTCTGCCAGCTTGCGATCGATTCCCACGGCGATCTCGCTGGCAACCGATGCCATTTCTGTTAGGGTTCTCTCAGGCAGGGCATACCGGGCAAAAATTGCCATCACACCCAGCAATCGATTTTTGATGATTAAGGGATATCCCGCAAAAGCAACCATGCCCTCTCGTTTTGCCCATTCCTGATCGCCCACACGGGGATCGATCGTGACCTGATTGGTCAGATGCGGCTGTTGATGTTGGGCGATCCAGCCAATTTTGAACTGTCCGACGGGAATGTGGCTATGGCTGCCGTCAATGTGGGTATACATCCCAGCGCTTGCCTGCAAGATTAGCACCGGTTCAGAGTCGTCCAATGTCCAAATTCGGGCAAACGCAGCCTCTAGATGTTCATGGAGGGCGATCGCACAACGGTTGAGCATATCTTGCAGAGAGTCGCCTTGGGTTAATGCCGTGCCGATCGCGGCTCTCAGTGCCGCTAGCTTCATTTGCTGCGCCTGCTCTGCCTCTGCCTGCCGCCGCTCTGTGATGTCGTAAATCATGCTGAGGAGACAGGGTTTCCCCTGAAGCTCAATCTTCTCAAAGGAAGACATGCCATATCGAGTTTCGCCAGAGCGAATGCAAAAAGGAGCATCCAGTTGGACTGATTGCTGGTGCTGCAATGCCTGAATCAGTCGATCGCGATCGGCTGGATTTGCCCAAATTTGTAACTCTGCCGAGGTGCGTCCAATCGTTTCTGCGCGACTGTAGCCAAACAGGGTGAGGGGACATAGGGCGGCTGTTTTGGCGGTTGACTTTAGCCCCGATGGTCAGCAGATCGCCACCGCCGGAGTGGATGGCACGATCAAACTGTGGCAACCCGATGGCAGACTGCTTCAGACGTTGAGGGGACATACCGCCCTGATTCGCTCAGTCAAATTTAGCCCCGATGGTTTGCTGTTTGCCACCGCCGGAGATGACAAAACCATCAAACTGTGGCGGCGAGATGGCACCCTGATCAGGAGCATTCAAACCCATACTGCGGGAGTGTGGAGCATCGACTTTAGTCCCGATGGAGCGACCTTGATCTCCGGGGGAAACGATCGCTCGGTGGAACTGTGGAATCGCCAAGGAATATTGTTGATGACCCTTCCAGGAAAGCAATCCGTCATTCGAGTGGTTGCCTATAGCCCCGACGGTCAAACCATTGCTGCCGGAAATACCGACACGACGATTACGCTGTGGCACCCCGATGGAACTCGCCGCCAAGTATTAGAGGGACATGCAACGCCCGTCCATGCGATCGCCTTCACCCGATGGTCGCACCCTGGTTTCCGGCAGTTCCGATGGCACCATCAAACTGTGAAACCCAGAAGGCACACTGCTGAAGACAATTCAAGGGCACGATACGGGCATTTGGAGCTTAGAGTTTAGCGCCAACGGTAAAATATTTGCCTCCGGCAGCCGAGACAAAACCGTCAAGCTATGGAAACCCGATGGAGCATTACTGACGCCGCTTCAAGGACATGATGCCGCTGTTTGGGATGTGGCTTTCAGCCCGGATAGTCGCGCGATCGCCTCCGCTGGAGCCGACAATACCACCCTTTTGTGGAAAACTGAGAACGCCTTCCAACGCACCATTCATGGATTAACCAACATCACGCTCAAGCTTTTATTCAGCAAAGATGGCGCGATTATTGCTGCTGCCGGAAATGACAAAACTCTCAAACTCTGGCACCTCGACGGTACACCACTTCGGACAATCAACGCTCACGATGTCGCTGCTGGGAGAATTGACCTCAGCCCGGATGGCAGCACTCTCGCCTCGGTGAGTGAAGATAAAACCCTCAAACTCTGGCACTTGGATGGCACTCTACAACGGGTGTTCAAAGATGCAACTACTGCCCTAATTTCAGTTGCTTTCATCCGCGTCGCCCCATCCTTGCCTCAGCCGGAGATGACCAAACCATCATCTTTTGGAATTTAGAGCAAATCCTGCATCTCAAGCCGCTAGAGTATGCCTGCGGTTGGATAAGGGACTACTTGCGGACAAATGGGGCGGTAGAGCAGACGGATTCTGCACTGTGCAAAGTTTTTTATCTTGAGGCAAACGGTTTTGAGTTTTGAGTTTTGAGTTTTGAGTTTTGAGTGTCTCCGTAGGAGATATTTTGAGTTTTGAGTTCCAAGGCAAAGAAGTATTGCGTTTTCAGATAATCGCCCGTCAGGTTTCAGTTTGAAACGGGTGTTGTGTTTTTTCTGTTCTCCAACATCTGTCACAAACCGATACAATTGAAGGCTGTTCTACTAGCGCGATCGCTTAGGTGAGTTATGCTTCAAGCCGGGATTGTTGGGTTGCCAAACGTTGGAAAATCCACTCTATTTAACGCCCTGGTTGCCAATGCCAAGGCGCAAGCTGCCAATTTTCCATTCTGCACGATCGAACCCAATGTGGGTATTGTTGCCGTACCCGATGAACGCCTGCCCATCTTGGCAAAAATCGCTGCCTCTGCCGAGATTATTCCGACGCGGGTCGAATTTGTCGATATTGCTGGATTGGTCAAGGGTGCCAGTAAAGGGGAAGGATTGGGTAATCAGTTCCTAGCCAATATTCGCGAAGTGGATGCGATCGCCCATGTGGTGCGCTGCTTTGAAGACGATGACATTATTCACGTTTCCGGCTCCATCGACCCAATCCGCGATATTGAAATCATTAACTTAGAACTAGCGCTGGCAGATTTAGGGCAAATTGAAAAAAGACTCGATCGCGCCAAAAAACAAGCCCGTGGCAACAAAGAACTCCAGATTGAAGTGGATGCCCTAGAAAAGCTAATGCCCGTACTCAACGAAGGCAAACCCGCGCGTCAGGTTAGCCTCACGGAAGAAGAAGCGATCGCTGTCAAAGCATTAGGATTGCTGACCCAAAAACCCGTAATCTATGCTGCCAATGTCTCAGAAGATGACTTGGCAACGGGTAACCCTTGGGTAGACCAGGTGAAAGCACTCGCCGCCCAAGAAAATGCTCAAGTGGTAATTGTCTCTGCCCAAGTGGAATCGGAATTGGTAGAACTGCCAGAAGACGAACGCGCTGATTTTCTGGAATCCTTGGGTGTTCAGGAAGGCGGACTAAAATCCCTGATTCGTGCCACCTACGATTTGCTAGGACTCCGCACCTACTTCACCGTGGGACCAAAGGAAGCCCGCGCCTGGACAATTACTGCTGGCATGGTTGCACCTCAAGCCGCTGGCGTGATCCACACCGATTTTGAACGCTGCTTCATCCGGGCTGAAACCGTCGCCTACGATGACCTGATCGCTGCGGGTTCTAAGCCTGCGGCAAAGGAAAAAGGGCTGGTTCGCAGTGAAGGAAAAGAATACGTCGTTAAAGAAGGGGATGTCATCCTGTTTCACACCAGTGCTTAGAGATGCGATCGCGTCTCAGTGAATCCACTAACCATTCCTCAACCCTATTTCTCCGCTAAAAACTCATCCACAGTCAATTCTGCTTGACAAATTAAGACACGAAGTAATCTAGGCGCTAGCTCACGATGATTAGGAACCGAGAGCGTTGGCTTAGTTTCATACTATTCATACTAAAGGATCATGTGGCTCCCTGTTTGATGATCCAGCACATACCCAAAATTCTCAAAAATTTTGGCGGCTTTCTTCCCCGAAATGTTTAGATAAGCGATCCATCAAACGGCAACCTCACCGAGGAAAATATCCAGATCAACAGACTGAATCGGTTTACCGTGTTTCTCTTGGACATAATTAAGTAGCCTTTGATGGCATCACGGATATTTGCAATGGCTTCATCCAATGTTTTGCCTTGGCTCAAACAACCTGGCAATGCAGGCACTTCCGCCACATAGCCTTGATACTCTGGGTCAAAGATAAAAAGCACTTGAAATTTCATTCAACTTTCTCCGCTTTTCAATTTTGGCGATCGCTAGCCCAGTCTATCTTCTATTTTCTTCTGCCCGTTTTGCAATTCTTGCGGATCTAATCTACTCACGGGCGAATAGAGAAGTAAATTAATCCAGTTACGATTAGGAGCTTTTCGGCAACTAGGGCATAATCTGAACATATAGGGGTTTCATTTTGCTTTAGTCTGGCTAATGTGTGAGTGGTGTTGTGTAGTGAACGGCAAATTGAATGCTGACGTTGTTTGCGATTCCCAAAGGTTTTCGTGGAGAGTTTGATAAAATTCAACGGAATGCTATTACTAGCTGGACGTTGCTGGAGCCAAAACCTGAAATTATTCTGCTGGGGAATGATGAGGGAACTGCCGAAGTTGCCCAAGAATTTGGGGTTAAACATGTTTCAGATGTGGAGCGTAATGAACAAGGAACCCCCTTATTGAGTTCTTTGTTTGAGATTGCTCAACGGGTGGGCACTGGATCGCTTTTTGCCTATGTCAATGCAGATATTATCTTGTTGAATGATTTTATGGAGACCATTCAGCAGATCCCGTTTCAGCGATTTATGCTAACGGGACAACGCTGGAATTTAGATTTTGATGAGGCGATCGCTCCTGATTTTGGCTGGGCAGAGCAGTTACGCCAGCGTGCCATGACGCTAGGTCGATTAGAAGGCTCCCAGGCAATGGATTACTTTGTTTTTACGCCGAATACCTATACAGATGTTCCCCCTTTTGCGATTGGGCGGTTGTGTTGGGATAATTGGATGCTTTACAAAGCCTTGAATCTCAACATTCCTTTAATAGACGCAACCCTGTCCATTGTGGCAGTGCATCAAAATCACGATTACAATCATCATCCCAACGGCAAAAAAGGGGTATTTTTAGGAGAGGAAGCTCAGCATAATTTGCAGCTACTAGGCGGCGAACACCATACCTACTTCATGCTAGATTTGGCAGACTGGCAAATAACCCCTCAAGGATTGCAGAAACCTTTGTTGAATTGGAAACGTCTCGATCGCAGGCTAGATATGCTGTCTTTGGCACGTCCAAAATTTAGATTAGTGTACAGAACGCTGCTGAGTCTTCTACGTTCTGGAGATCAATTGAGTACGGTTCCCCCAAAACTACTGGGAATTCCTGCTAGAATCGTCTCCAGATTAAAAGGATTAAGGCGAAGCAAACCTTCATCTTTTGAGTAAGTTGCAGTGAGGAGTGTGGGTAAGTGGCGGAGAACCGTATTGTTTCCGTAGTGGGTCTGGGTAAGTTGGGTGTGCCGATGGTCGCTTGTCTTGCTGAAAAGGGTTTTACTGTGATTGGTGTAGATGTAAATCCAGTCGCAATTGACCAGGTTAATGCAGGAAAAGCTCCAGTGCAGGAGCCAGGTTTGGATGAAATGCTCTATCGAAATCGGGAGCATATTCGGGCGACTGCTGATTATGCGGATGCGATCGCCCAATCAGACGTAACGTTTATCATTGTTCCAACTCCCAGCGAAGCCGACGGTGGTTTCTCACTAAAATATATCCACGCAGTGCTTGACCCGATTGGCAAAAGCATTCGTCATAAAAACACCTTTCATCTGGTTGTGATTACCAGTACTGTGATGCCAGGGGCAACAGGTAGTGAAATCAAAGCGGCTTTAGAAACGGCTTCTGGTAAAACCTGTGGTGAAGGATTTGGGCTTTGCTATAGCCCTGAGTTTATTGCGTTGGGAAATGTCATCCATGACATGCTAAACCCCGATTTTATTTTGATCGGTGAATCTGATCCTAAGTCTGGCGCGATGCTAGAAGAGATTTATTTGCAGATGAGTAATGGCAACCCACCCGTTTCTCACATGAATTTGGTGAATGCGGAACTTGCGAAAATCTCGGTTAATACGTTTGTCACAACCAAGATTTCCTATGCCAATATGCTCAGCGAAATTTGTGAACGGATTCCTGGCGCAGATGTGGATGTGGTCACCAATGCGATCGGTCAAGATTCCCGCATCGGCAAAAAATATCTGAAAGGTGCAACCGGATATGGCGGTCCTTGCTTCCCGCGTGATAATGTTGCTTTTGGCGTGATCGCTCATTCGGTAGGTGCAAATCCTGCGATCGCCGTAGCAACCGACGAGATCAACCGCAACCAAGCCACTCGCCTAGCCAACCATTTGTTGCCCAAACTAACATCCACCTCCAAAGTTGGTATTTTAGGACTTTCCTATAAGCCCGACACAAATGTGATTGAGCAATCGCAAGGGTTAGCTTTGGCAAAAGAGTTACTGTCTCAAGGATTTTCAGTGGTTCTCTACGATCCATTAGCCTTAGAGAACGTCCAACAAATCCTAGGAGATCAGCCAGAGTATGCTGATTCTGCGAAGGATTGCGTTCAGCGAGTTGATGCCGTCGTCATCACCACGTCTTCTAAAGAGTTTCAAACGCTTGTACCAGAGGATTTTGTATCCAACAATAGTTCAGCTAAGCTTAAGCTACTGTTGGATTGTTGGCGGGTTTTAGACCGCAGCCAGTTTTCTCAGGTCTGTGAATACCTGGCGCTTGGAGTCGGTTCAACAACTGTTTAATCAAATTCATTGAAATTGTGAGTGTAGTGAGGAGTGCCCAACATGATTGTAGTCTGTGGTGCGGGTGGTTTTATTGGTGGACATTTGGTTCAAGCTTTACTAAAGCAGGGCGATCGCCCAGTTCGAGCCGTTGATATAAAACCCTTAGACGAGTGGTATCAAGTGTCTGCCGAAGCAGATAATTTGCAGCTTGACCTATCCGAAAAAGTTGCTTGTGAACGGGCGCTTTATGGGGCAAGCGAAGTGTATAACTTAGCGGCTGACATGGGCGGCATGGGCTTTATCGAGAACAACAAAGCCCTCTGTATGTTGACTGTTTTGATCAACACACATCTGCTGATGGCAGCCCAAAAATTTGGAGTTAAGCGATTTTTCTTCTCATCTTCCGCTTGTATTTATCCTGCCTATCGTCAAACAACGCCCGATGTAGTGGCATTAAAAGAGTCAGATGCCTATCCCGCCATGCCCGAAGATGGATATGGATGGGAAAAGCTGTTTAGTGAGCGCATGTGCCGTCACTACACTGAAGACTTTGGACTGATCACCCGGATTGTCCGTTATCACAATGTCTATGGGCCTGACGGCACCTATGACGGCGGTCGCGAGAAAGCTCCTGCTGCGATTTGCCGCAAGGTGATTCAAGCGAAACTGGCTGGAACAAACGACATTGAAATTTGGGGTGATGGCAACCAGACGCGCAGTTTCATGTACATCGACGACTGTGTGAAAGGAACGCTGGATATTATGGCAAGCGCGATCGCCGAGCCGCTCAACTTAGGCAGTAGCCAATTGGTCACCATTAATCAACTGGTTGATATTGTGGAAGACATCGCCCAAATCAAGCTAAAACGCCGCTATAATCTCGCTGCACCGAAAGGGGTCAATGGTCGTAACAGTGATAACACCCTGATTCAAGACCTATTAGGCTGGCAGCCCGACATTCGATTAGAAGTGGGTATGGAAAAAACCTTCCGCTGGATTTATGATCAAATGACCAAAAAGCAAGTTCTTGTCAGCACCGTATGAGCAATTCGCCCCCTATTGTTTCGGTGATTATGCCCTGTTTCAACCAGGGTCAATTTATTGAAGAAGCAGTAGAAAGCGTAATTGCCCAGACTTTCACGCCCGTTGAAATTATCATCATCAACGATGGTTCAACCGATATAGAAACGGTTCGGCTGCTCAATCACTATCAGAAGCCGAACGTTTCTGTAATTCATACCGAAAATCGGGGTCCCTCTGCGGCGCGGAACGTGGGAATTCAACAGGCAGAAGGACACTATATTTTGCCTGTTGATGCCGATGATCGCATTGCTGCAACCTATCTGGAAAAAGCCGTTCCCATTTTGGCATCCCAGCCAGAAATCGGCATTGTCTATACCCAAGCCAAACTGTTTGGTGCAAAAACTGGCAGTTTTGATTTGCCTCCCTACCAATTTCCTGACATTTTGTTAGGGAATATGATCTTCAACTCCAGCCTTTATCGCAAAGCCGATTGGGAAAAAGTGGGTGGCTACAACGAAAATATGGAGTATGGCTGGGAAGATTACGACTTTTGGCTCTCCATTCTGGAATTAGGTAGAGACGTGTTTCGCATTCCCGAAGTGCTTTATTATCACCGAGAAGTGGCACACTCTAGAAGTGAGCAGATGACCCAAGAACATTGGGTTAAAAGTTATGCTCAAATCTTTAAAAATCATCCTCAACTTTACGCTGATCACATTGATATTTTATTTAGAGAGCTTGTTGAACTCAGAGAGAATGTGCATCAGACCCACAGCCGACTGCACACAACTCAAAGTCGCTTGAACACTGTTGTTTCGACTGTGCAAAGCAGCAAAACTTGGAAAGTGAGGAAGCGTTGGCTAAAACTAAAACAGTGGCTAGGAATGACGGTGGATGTGGGTGACTCATTGCTCTCTTAGCTGCATCGAATTTGTGAGCAAGTTTTTGATAGATAGGATTTAGAACGGTGCCGTCCACCATTGTGAGAAAGTTCGGTAAGCTGCATCAAGTCTGGCAAGAGCGGGGGACTCGTGGATTTTTTCGCTTTGTGTCCGATCGCACGATCGCTCGTTTTCGCAAACGGCTCAACTATCAGCAGTGGATGGCGCGTCAAAAACTGACTCCAACCGATCTGGCAAATGCCGATTGCGAAATGGCACAGTGGCAGCATCGCCCCATTTTTTCGGTGATTATGCCTGTGTATAACGTTGAGGAAATTTGGCTAATCAAAGCGATCGAGTCGGTGCGAAATCAGATTTATCCGGATTGGGAGTTGTGCATTGCCGATGATGCCTCCAGCGCCGCCCACATTCAGCCCTTGCTCATTCACTACAGCAAGCTTGATCCTCGCATCAAAGTTGTTTTTCGAGCCGAAAACAGCAATATTGTCGCGACTAGCAACGCCGCCTTGGAACTGGCAACGGGTGACTATATTGCCTTGTTGGATCATGATGATGAGTTGGCGATCGATGCCTTGTTTGAAAACGCCAAGTTGATTAATCAACATCCCGAAGCCGACTTTATTTATAGCGACGAGGACAAAGTCAGTCCAGACGGCGATCGCCATGACCCATTCTTTAAGCCAGACTGGTCGCCTGATTATTTTCACTCCTGTATGTATACCTGCCATTTAGGGGTATACCGCAAGAGTTTAGTGTGGGCGATCGGGGGATTTCGGGTGGGATACGATGGCTCTCAGGATTATGACCTGGTGTTGCGTTTAGTGGAACAGACTCAGCAGATTTATCACATTTCCAAGATTCTCTATCACTGGCGAGTAATTCCAGCATCGGTTACCTCTAGCTCCGATGCAAAGCCCTGGGCATATGAGGCAGCGCGACGAGCATTGGAAGATATGCTGATTCGGAGTGACTATCCAGGGCGAGTGGAGGCAGGACCGCGTGAGGGATTTTATCGAATTCGGCGCGAAATTCAAGGAAATCCCTTGGTCAGCATTGTGATTCCCAGTGCGGGAAAAATATTGGCAGGAGCAAATCAATGCTTATTGGAGGCTTGTATTCAGAGCATTCGCGATCGCAGTTCCTATCGCAACATTGAAATAATTGTGGTGGATGGCTATGATTTGTCCGATCAAGTAGTGCAGGCGATCGCAGGCGATAATCTCCGCCTCGTGCGCTGTGCCAATTCCTTCAACTTCGCTCAGCGGATCAATTTAGGAGTTGCCCAAGCCCAAGGCGAATTCGTGCTGCTGCTTAACGATGACGTAGAAATTCTTACGCCAGACTGGATCGAATCCATGCTGGAATTTGCCCAGCAGCCAGAGATAGGAGCCGTTGGCGCGAAGTTGTTTTATTCAGACGGCACTTTGCAGCACATCGGCGTTATGGTGTTGGGCGGCAATCCAGGACACGCCTTTCACCAAGTTGCAGGCGACAATCCTGGTTATTTTCTATCTAACCTGGTCAATCGTAACTACTTGGCTGTCACCGCAGCCTGTTTAATGATGCGTCGCAGTTTATATCAAGAGTTGGGCGGCATGGATGAAGCGTTTCCACTCAATTACAACGATGTAGATTTATGCCTGAAAGCTCATCAAGCAGGCTATCGGCAAGTGGTGACTCCCTACGCGCAACTGGTGCATTATGAATCTGCAACTCGACAAGCAGGATTGCAACCCAAAGAATGGCAAACCCTAAACGATAAGTGGCAACCTTACTTTGAGCAGTTAAATCACAACGATCCGTATTACAGTCCCAACCTATCTAGGGATGAAGTGCTATTTGAGCTTTAATGAAAAAGCGGCGTTGCTGAACTAGATATGAAACTCGTAGGGGCAATCCCTTGTGGTTGCCCTTATCCCAGAAAGGGTCGGCACAAGGCGCTACCCCTACAAATGAAAATCATGTCTGCATTCAGCAATGTCGAAAAAGCAACTTTGCGTAAGGGCGTAGCAGTCGGCAGGCAGTCTTTCTTTAACTGAGTCGTCAAGCGATCGCCCGTAGCTCGCTTCCCGCAGGGTATGCCACGCCCCTACAGGTATCTATAAATCAACGGGAAATTTACAAGTAGCTGCTTTTTGCTGGTTGTCTTAAACGCTCAAAGCTGCTTTTAGTTTTGTCAAGCTGGCAGCTTCATTATCACTCACTTTGGTTGAGCCTGTCCCAAACAGTCCTTCGCCGGCTGCCTTTGCCACATGCTCAGCGGCAGTGTAGATGAATTGTTTGTACTCTTCTACTTCTGCTGGAGTTGCCTTTGCAGTGACGATCGCGACGGCTTCGTTAATCGCGCTCATTGCCGTATCAATCAAATTATCAGGAGTCATGCCTTCAGGCGCTTTTGGTGAGTTATTTTTAACGGCTTCTGCTGAAAACACCGACTGGACAATGCTGTTGTTGGGATAGTTTTTAGCAGCACCTACCACCTGTTGAGCTAAAGCTCCCGCTTCAAGGGCGGTTGAAACGATTCCTATATCGGCGATCGAGACTGCCATGCCTGCCAACGTTACCGCTTTAATCACGGCTGTGGTTTCTTCAGGAGTGTACAAACTCATTGGTTTTCCCCATTCAAATTCTACGAGTGCAGCATATCATCACAGTGAAGAGTATTGCAGCGTCCGATCGGCACAGATCTGTTATTTCTATCGGCTTTGTTGCATGAAACAAAGCCTAGCAAAAGTGCATTAAACGAGAGGCATAGTACAATCTGAACACTTCTCCCTTCTCAACACGTTTTCTCAACACTTCTACTTTCTGCTTGTTTGTAATGTCTATTGTCATTCACCATGCGCCCTCCCATTCTGTCTCCGCCTTCGTCTTCACTGTGGCAAACCCTGAATAACTCTAGCCTTGTGCGCTATGTTCTGCTGTTTATCAGCGGGTGGATTACGGTAATACTGATCAATTATTTTTATGGAACGATCGCCCTATTTACTGTCGCAGGTATTTTTGCGGTTCTCTTAAACTATCCAGTGATGTGGCTATCGCGCTACATTCCCAAAGGATGGGCGATTACCCTCGTATTCATTGGCGCGATCGTCCTACTGATGGGTTTAGTGACTGGCGTTGGGCTGCAAGTTTTGAGTCAAGGACAAAGCTTATTAGGCGACCTTAAAAATGGTTTCAAACAGCAAGATTTTCTACCATTCCAAGAGTTTCTCAACCAATTAAACCTCAGCAATGTAGTAACTACACTCCAAGCGGGTTTGACGAATGGACTTGGCATTGTGCGGAATGTATTTTCTAGCGTTTTTGTAGGGATTTTTGGGGCGGTCATCAGTTTATATATGCTGATTGATGGAGAAAAGCTATGGCGCTCATTTCTCAAGCGGCTTCCTGATACTTCTCGCGATCGCTTTGCCACAGTTTTTCGGCAGAGCTTCCTCGGATTCATTCGCGGACAACTGCTATTGATGTTGTTTCTCTCCACGACAACGCTGCTGATTTATCCGTTTTTGGGGGTAAACTATGCTCTAATTTTGGCGGTCATTATTGGACTCATTGATGCGATTCCGGGAATTGGAGCAACTCTTGGGGTGATCGTTGTCACCTTTCTAGTCTTTGCCTCTCAGGGGAGCGCGATCGCCTTAAGAGTACTAGCCGTTTCGATTGTCCTGATTCAAATTCAAGATAACTATATTCGCCCTAAAGTCATGGGAGATGCGCTGGAATTAAATCCGGTCATTCTGTTTTTGGCGCTATTTATTGGTGAGCGAGTGGCTGGATTATTGGGAGTATTTCTATCAATCCCGATCGCGGGCATGATTGCCCTTTGGATGCAGTCTATCCCAGAAAAAACACGACCACTCTTAGAAGAAATTTCGGTTGATGGGGTTGCTCCCGATGAAATTAAGGTAACTGGAGTTGAACCATCAGAAAAAGCTTAGGTTCTCTAGTTTCTCGGCGGATCAGCAAAAATTCGTTTTCTTGAGTGACATAATGACTTCAAGTTTGCTGCTATAACGTTGCTTTAAAGCGGAAATCAGTTCTATGATTCGCCATATTCGAGCCATTCCAGGATACATTCGGTCTACCATCCTGCCCTCCAAACCCGCTCAACTCCTGCTCAAGACAGGATTAAAGTGGGATCAAGATAACTGCCCCGGCATGGCAGCATCCCTCTCCTATTTTGCTTTGTTTTCCCTGTTTCCTCTGCTGCTAGTCATCTTAAGCGTAATGGGTTCGCTGCTCGGACCTAATACTGAAGCAGTCCAATCGATTCAAAATGCGATCGTGCGATATTTGCCTCCAGAAGTCCACGATTTAATTAAAGGAACCATCGTTTCCCTGAATGAAAATAGCGTTGGAGCCGGACTCATTGGTTTTGTCTTACTTCTGTGGGCAGCGAGTGCAGTTTTTGGAATTCTGAGAAGTTCGGTGAACAGAATTTGGCGATCGCCCAGTCGAGTTTCCGATGCCGGATCACCGCTGAAGATGGCACTTTTCTTTGTTGCTAATAAACTTTTTTCATTTCTATTAGTGTTGGCAACAGCCCTATTATTGCTCGCCTCACTAGTCTCAAATATTGCGATTAAAACCATCCTCGAATTGATTGCAAATTTTCAAGATAGATTCACTTTGTTCCAGGTGAATGAACTGCAATTGGCGAAAGGATTGCAACTTGGCTCATCGGTTTTAATTTTGGCGA
This sequence comes from Sivoneniella epilithica UHCC 1019, assembly GCF_040830845.1. Classification (NCBI taxonomy): domain Bacteria; kingdom Bacillati; phylum Cyanobacteriota; class Cyanophyceae; order Leptolyngbyales; family Leptolyngbyaceae; genus Sivoneniella; species Sivoneniella epilithica. The sequence continues at coordinate 84,829 of NZ_JBFPDP010000014.1, read as the reverse complement.
TCGCCACCTGTATTTTACTCAAAATTTTGCCATCTGTTTATGTAGGGTGGGGAGATGTATGGTTAAGCGCTTTACTCATTACTTTTTTACTGGTGGGATTGCAGCAACTCGTTAGCAATAGCGTCATTACAATCGGTAGCCATTTCCTATCCTATGGCGTAATCGGCAGCGTCATGATTCTCATGCTATGGATTTTTCTAACCTGTCAAATCTTTCTCTTCGGCTGTGTTTTATCCTATGTTTATGCCCATCTTCTGGGCAGTCGTCGGAATCGACCCATGAATAGTTTAGATAACTCTTCTGAATGACTTTAGAAGTTTATTTTTAAGTTTACTGACTGTTCAATCAAAGATTAGTTATTGTTTTTTAGAGCTTTATCTGAATGACTTAAGATAATTTAGGTGCTACTTTTCACCTCAACTATTGGCACCTTAAGCTTGATTTAACTTGAACTAATGCTGATTCTGTTGTAGTTAAGTTTTCGGAAATTACAGCGCGTGCCTGAGCCATTGTCGATTTATCAGGAAGATCTTTTACTTTTTTATCTAAGTCTTCGTAGGCTTTTTCTAAATTTTTATAGGCTTTTTCTAAATCAGCGTCTTTTGCTTCTTGCGCGTCGTCTTTTGCAGTATTCCTAAACTCTCTGTAAGCTTGACTCACTCGTTCTTCCGCCTGCCTCAAAGCGTCTACTGGAGACGTGGAAATACTGGCTATTTGATTGAGAGCCGCGATCGCCCGGTTTAATGTTGCCAAATTGCTACAAAGTTCAGCTTGTTTTCCCCTGACAGTCCCAATCACGCAGCCTGTCGCTAAAACTAGTGGTAGTAAAGCAAGACCAAAATCAAACCGCTTCATGCCTCGTTCCTCGGTAATAAGTAGCCATAATTAAATGTACCCCTAGAGTTTCCCTCCTCAAAAAAGACTCTAGGAGATCAGTAGTAAATTTTCTAGGTTTAGCTTCAGGTTTTACTGGTGAGTCACCGTAATGATGGTTACCCCTAACCTGCTTACCGTTAAGCTTGAGATCCGTCTACTGCTACAACTTCATTTCTAGCTAATATAGTCATTTGCTGAAGCGCAGCAGTATCGGGAATGCTTTTAATCGCACTTTCCAAACTATCCTATGCCTTCTCTGGCTCATCAACTTTTGCATCCTTTCCTGTTCAGACTGCAAGTTGAACCCATTCAAGCTTATTGTTTGGTGCAACCTGAAACGCCCACCCGGTAGGTAGCGCCTTGCCGTCCACTAATGTTCGTATTGATTTGAATCGGTTGGCGCGAAGCAGATGGAGGCTCACCGATAATTTGAAACGGAACTCCCCCAACCAATCGGGCACCATCTCGCCTAAAAACCTGTCGGGCGGTATTATCGGCAAACCTAAAGTTGATGATGATGTTGTAATTTTCGGGTGTTTCTGAGGTGATCGTGGCAATGTATCGAGTGAAACGGGTGCCAGGAGGAACAACAAAATCGGTGTCCCAGTTGTTTCTAACGCCTGGAGTGACTCCTGTAGAAGAAACCGACTTCCTTACTTCATACCCTGAACCACTAAGCGGTCGGAATGCCTGACACGTTTCGGCAGCATTAACTACTGATTGAGTATTTAATGGAATGCTAGCCCCTAGCAATGTCATAAAAACTCGCACAACAATGCGGTTAGAAATCATAAAATACCTCGGTTTGTAAAGTAAAAGTGAGTAGTCAAATTTTGACGAATAATGGTAGTAGGTTACAGCAAATAGTGAATAAAAACACATTAATTTTCTATCAAGAATATAGAGTTTATTTAGTTACCTTTCTAAGAAGAGCGGCAGGAAGGATATTTAGGTAAGCCTGTAGTCAATATAAAGCAAACTATTGTGAGCATAAGTGCAATTAATAGCGAATTTCTGATTCCTAACGTTGCGGCATTAAGATTAATTGATTGTAGAGATGGATAAACAGAGGGCGGCACTTTGTTTGCAAGTACTGTTCCAATTTCTGCTTGAGAAAACGTTTGCAGAGTCTCTTGCAACTTGGAAATGACTTCAAGACGTTGAACCGTTGATAAGGTTTTACCTAGCTTTTGCAAAACGCGATCGACAATGCTTTGAGAGGTAAAAAATATCAGTGCCGTACCCAGGATTCCTCGCCCTAAAGAACTCCCCAAATTTTGAATTGGATTATAAATTCCAGGGCATTGTGGTTTGTCTACGACGGAAGCTGATGAGAACGTGAGGACACTAATATAGGATAGAAATAACCCTGAACCTATGCCCATGATGATTAACCCCGGCATTAGTTCAAGTGGGCTGATTTGGGGATGCAGGCTACTGTAAAGAACCCCAATGCCAACCGCTAGCAAGGCAATACCGCTACAAACGATATATTTGGGTGCGATTCGGCTGCCCAGACTGAGATATTTCACCACAGCAACCAGTACGATTGGCATGGTCAAGTTGTAGGGCATAATTGCTAGCGCAGTTCTGAAAGGGTTGAGCGACAAGGCTAGGGGCACAAACTGAAAGAGGTTGAACTGCACACCGGTTACGATCAGCGTGTGAACCATGGCGGCAAACATCCCAAATACAAATCCTCGCCGACGCAGTAACCCAACTCGAAATAAAGAAGCCCCAACTCGCTGTGCCTGCCGTCTTTGCCAGAAGCCAAAGAATCCTAAAAGAATTACGCCTACCGCAACTAGTGTGGGCACGATCGAGATTGCAAACGGCGGGATGATCATGTTTCCGATCGCAAACTCACGTTTTGGTGCCCACCAGCCAAATTCTCCGGCTAAGCCGATGCCGACAAAAATAGAACTGAGTCCCAAAAATGAGAGTAATCCTCCGAACCAATCAATGGGTTGGGGACTGGGAATGATCTGGTTTGGCAGCGATCGCTGGAGTCGAAAGATGAAAATCAACACGCTGACTGAGGGTGCAAATGCCCAACGCCAGCCCAAATGGTAGGCAATAAATCCGCCCAGGATTCCCCCAGATAAGCTCCCTAGCACTGATGCCAAAACCAGCACTAAGGTGGTTTGCTCTTCCGCTTCGCCACCATACATCGACTCTGCGATCGCCCATGGAGTACTAATCAGCGGTGTGGCAGCAAGCCCAGTCAACAGTGAAAAACTGATGGCGAGAATACCAATTGTGGGGCTGAGGGAGGTGAGCGCAATCCCGATGCCATACAGAATCAAGCCGATGCCAAATACGCGAGTCCGTCCATAAAAGCCACATAGGTTTTCTGTGGTGGGTGCAAAAGATGCAGTGGTTAGGGAAAACACGACTAGGATGCCCTGAATGGAACCCACGCTGGCATTAAGGTCACGTGCTAGGGGAGACATAATGGCAGGCATGACGCTGACATTGTAGGCAACCATGAACAGGGTCAGTGTGATTGCCCAAAAAGCTTTATGCCTAAATTTTGATGTGAGTGTCTCCTTTAAGGTTGCCATTGATATCTATAACTTGGATATCCATAAATAAATTGCAGTCTCTTATTGGGTAGCAATCCCTAGCCATCAGAAGAGAGTTTTGAGTTAAAAGCTAAAGCTCGTGCGAACAACTCCTACGAAAGCATCAGGATTACGTCGATCGTGATTAGGCGCGGTTAGCCAGAAGAGTCCTGGCGTGATAGCAATAGTATCATTCAGCCGAACGGTGTAGAAGGCTTCAATGTGAAAGCCCGTATCGCGATCGCTGCGACGACCATCGGGCAACCCGATCGCGGCTGCCACGCGGCTGTTACTAGTGCCCGTCACTTGCGGCTGCATCCCAAACACAATGCCGCCTAAATTTCCGGCTTTCAACAAATCTGGAAACGCCAGCATTACGGCATAATTGAGTACATCTACATCTCCCTTGCGTCCTGTGGCACTTCCGGAGGTCTGCACACCCAACACTCGTGCTTTGGAATATCCCACCCAGCCGCCCATCTGGAACCTGTTGCTGAGGTTGTAATTCAGGGATGCCCCATATTTATTGGAAGAGACGCGATCGTCTTCAGCAATGCCAAAGCTGCCGCCCGTACTCACTTTTGCGGCGTTGCTTCCGGCGAAAGTATCAATTCCAAATTGGGGAGCATAAGTGTTGAGATAAACCAAGCCGATAGTCAGCTTACTGAAATAAAATGTTGCTTGCCCAAAAGCAGAATACCCTCCACTAAAAATTCCAGAAGAGGGCAGAGGAATATTGGGTCCACCCGTGCCGTTGACATTTTGCCCTGCATACCCGCCCGACAGCGTTAGCCAGTCTGAAATTTGATAGGCAAATCCGGCTCCAGCAAGATTGCCATTGGGGTAATAGACGGGATTTGAGTTAGAGAAGTTAGAAATCGACGTGGTTGCCCAGTCGCTAAAGGGGACGATTGGATCAGCCCCTAAGCCCGTTGGATCAGTGGCTCCAGCCGCAATAAAAACAGTCAGCTTTTTACTCATTGGAAATCGATAGCTGAGCGTGTTAATGCCAATGGAGGAGTCGTTTGCCCCTTCGGAACCAGGAGAAGGCAAAATGCGGGTTTCGTCCGAAAAGGCATTAGGAAAGGCAGACGCAAATCGCTGAGGCGCGCCAAACCCCCCTGTGGTGTTATTGATGTTGGGGTTACCTGCGTTGAACAACCGCATATTTGCCGCTTGTAGTCGAATTCGGAGGCGATCGCGTCCAGAGAAGCTCGCGTCAAAATCAAGCCGCACTCGATAGTTCAGAGTGGGTTCGTTGAAATCGCTGGCTGCTTTCCCAAAAGCATCTCCCACATAGGCAAGCACTTCGCCACCCAACTTGGCAGTAGTGGAAAACTGCTGTTTCTCTAAGGTGGTAGTACGAACTTCTAAGCCATCTACCCGACCCCGGAAGCCTGACAGTTCCGCCGCAAACTCTTCTTGCAATCGCCCGACGATTTCTAAGTCTTCTTTTTTGCCAAAATCAGCAGTGGCAACAGCGATTAACTCTTGAATTTTGTCGAGGCAGGCATTGAGTCCGGCGGCAAATTCATAGCGAGTGAGGGCGCGGTTGCCGCGAAAGGTTTTATCTGGATAACCCACAATACATCCATAGCGCTCGACTAGGGATTGCAGCGCCTGAAACGCCCAATCCGTGGGGTTAACATCAGTTAGTTGGGAAACAGAGGTAACCTGTTCCCCTGCTTCGACTGCACTAGCGGCAATGCCCCCTGTTGATGTTGAGGCGATATCTTCCATTGTCCAGGCAGCAGTTGTCCATAACAAACTACCGCTGAATACCGCGATCGCACTGATCGATCTGCGCCACTGATCGATTAACCGCCCCATTTTTCTACTCGCCAATCGCGCCATAACACCCCTCACATCCTTGCATCTCTTACAGCAGCGGTTGATGCGTTTTGAGATTGAACCGATAGCCGTGGGGCAAAATGTGTAACTTCACGTCACAAAGGGCGATCGCTTCATCTTTGAGCAATCCATCCAGGTTGTTGTAGGTTGCATTTGATTCATCTACTACTGTGATGGCTCCGCTGCCAACCACCTGAAACTCGTCGCCATTAACAATAATGGCGGTATCTTCATCAATGCCTAAGCCCAGCACCGCAGGTTTTAGCACCAATGCCGCCAAGAGACGACCGAGGCGACCCCGTTGAGCAAAGTGCTGATCTACAACAATGCCGGGTAAAAAGCCCATTCCAGGACCCATTTCAACCGCGTCAACACTAGGATTTGAGACTGAAGCCCCACCGACAATCATTTCATCAGGCATCATCGCCGCACCTGCGCTAGTGCCACCAATCACGGCTCCTTTTTCGTGCCGCTTGTGAATGGCTTTATCTAATGATGTTCCTTTAATGAAATCGACAATTTTTGATTGATCTCCACCCGTGAAGAAAATGCCTGTAGCATGTTCAATCGCATGAATCGCATCTGGCTCTTCAGAGTCGGCGCGGCATTCCGTATGAACCACTTCCACGGATTCTGCCCCTAATCGATCAAAAATATGGGTATATTCTTCCCCAACTTCTTTCGGAAAACCAGTGGCAGCAGTCATGACCGCAATATGGGCTTTCACACCGCCTGCTGCCCGAATAAACTCCCGCAAGACTATACAATCCCCTTCTCGATCTTCTGCGCCGCCAATGATAACTAAAGCGCCTCGCTTACTCTCAGTAGTCATCGTGATTACTCCTAATTGAATGTAGTTACTGTTGCAAGCTGAGATCGCAGCTTGGGTAGTATAGATTTCTGACACGAATGTCACCGATTAACCCGTAGGGAGCATTCAATTGAACGGCTCTTAGGATTTGGCACATAATCCAATGAGCAGATCATGCCCCTACCATTTCAGATGTTTCTCGGCAACCTCACTGCACCGTCAACCCAGTAGCTTGGCTTTCGCAAGCTGAAACTCTTCCTCTGTTAATGCACCTGCATCTTTAAGCTGCGACAGTTGCGTTAGTTGTGACAACAGATCCGGTTGGGCAGCGGGTGCTGCTACGGGTGGCGGTGCTTGAACTTGCGTAGCTTGCACATTGGCAAGTTGAGCTTTTAGCTGCTCCATTTCAGCTTGAGCCTGCATTGCGGCTGCCTGTTCTTGCTGCGCCTGCATTGCTTTCTGATTCATTGCGCCGCTGGTTGCATTACTTGCCGCTGTTGCAGTGCTACTGATCACGGCTGTTCTTGCCACCGTATTCAACAAACCTGGACCGCCGCGCCCCCCTCGACCGCCCCGCCCTCTTCTTCCTACCATTTGAGCCTCCTTGGAGAAAATATCCAAATAAATGGGTATGCCGTTGAACTCGCAGACTTACGGGGTTGCCTGAGCCGCGATCGCCTCTTCGATCGCGCTGTTGGGAACTCGTTCGCTGAGCAAAAGTTGACCCTCCGCCTTCAAAACAGCATCCCGGAAAGCCGTTGCCCAAATGTTTTCAAACAGCATTAGGGCGGCAAACGAATTATTATCCAATGATTGCGCGATCGCTTGAACATCGACTTCAGCGATTAGCCCAGAAATATCGGCAATCACCGGATCAAGCAGGCTATGATCCACATCCTCCATGTCATCAATTTCGGTCATCGTCACTTCACCGCTGGCACTCTTGCGAATAAAGAGGATGTCGATAATGCGAATTGTTTGATTCTCAACAAGCGCTTTCAATGCCGCTGCAATTTCATCTTTGATGGAGTGGCTCGGAAACTTGATGCACAGCATCTCAACTGGACCTAAGGACATGATTTACTCTCCTGAGCTTAAGCTGCGATCGATGAATAGCAGTGAGATATAAGGCGTTGCTGAATGCAAGTATGATTTCTGATTGTAGGGGTAGGTCTTGTGCCTACCCTGCCGAGGATAGAGGGCAACCACAAGGGATTGCCCCTACAAATTTTATCCCCCAATTCAGCAATGCCAGATATAAATATGAGATTATTCTATACCCATCTGAAGACCCTCACCCTAGCCCTCTCCCAAAGGAGAGGGAACAAAACTGGCTGGCTCCCCTCTCCCATCGGGAGAGGGGTTGGAGGTGAGGGCGAAACTAAAAATCAACAGCATCCCTAGTAATCGGGCAAGTCATGCAGTGTCCGCCACCCCGTCCGCGACCCAGTTCAGCCCCAACAATCGTGATCACTTCCACGCCTTCTTTCCGAAGCGCCGTATTCGTTAAAGTATTGCGATCGTAGGCGAAGACCACACCGGGCGACAGCGCCACCATGTTGTTGCCGCTATCCCACTGTTGCCGTTCCATTGCATAAAGATTGCCAGCCGTCTCGACTACCCGCAGTTTTTTGAAATTTAAAGCGGATGCTACGACATCGGTGAAGGGTGCAGTCTCTTTGGTCAACTCGTAGCCGGGTGCTTTGTCACTAGGACGCAAAGAGAATGTCACCACTTGATCCATGATTTGAGGAAACAGAGTGACAACATCGCGATCGCAGAAGGTAAAGACCGTATCCAAGTGCATTGCCGACCGAAGTTTTGGCATTCCTGCAACAATCACCCGCTCTGCGCCCCCTTTGGCAAATAGGGCTACTGCCAGTTGTGTAATTGCCTGACGCGAAGTGCGTTCACTCATGCCAATCAGCACCGTGCCGTTACCAATGGGCATAACGTCGCCGCCTTCAAGAGTGGCAGACCCAAAGTGTTGGGTTGGATCACCCCACCAAACCTTGACGTTTGCCTCTCCAAAGCTGGGATGAAATTTATAGATCGCCGTGGTTAGCAAAGTTTCTTCGTGACGAGCGGGCCAATATAACGGGTTCAGTGTCACGCCGCCATAGATCCAACAGGTCGTGTCGCGGGTATACAACGTGTTGGGCAAGGGAGGCAGCAGGTATCCAGTCATGCCAAACTCCTCACGGGATAACTTCAGTAGTTCGCTGCCATGTCCTTCAGGGATATCGTTAACCGAAAGCCCCCCAATCATAAACTCAGCCAGTTTCCGAGACGGCAAGCTTTCTAAAAAGCCTCGAATATCTTCCATTAGCCCGACCCCAACTTCATTCGGGGTAATTTGCTGATCGAGCAGCCATTTTTTAGCGTCCGGGTTATCTAGGGTTTCCGCTAGCAGATTATGCATTTCAACGACTTCGACCCCGCGATCGCGCATTTTGGTCATGAAATCAAAATGATCTCGCTTGGCATTATCCACCCACATCACATCATCAAACAGCAAATCATCGCAGTTTGAGGGGGTTAATCGGGCATGGGCTAGACCCGGCGCACACACCATCACTTTTCGCAGGGTGCCAACTTCCGAGTGAACACCATAGGGAATGGTAGGGGTATTGGTCATGTCAGTCATGGGTACTCCGTTGGTTAAGGCTATAGAAGTTTTGAGCTTTGAGTTTTGAATTTTGAGTTGTAATCAGATGACTGTAGGGGCTTAGCATTCGGCAGTCGGTCTCCGATGGAGTCGCAAGGTGATTGCCCGTAGCTCGCTTCCCGCAGGGTATGCCAAGCCCTTACTTACACAAGAGGTCACATCAACAGAAAATTTACAACAAGAAATTGATTAAATAACAATCCGACCCGTCGAAAGTGCAAAAAGGGCTGAAAGCGCCGCAATCACAGCGACAGAGAAAATAAATAATTCCCAGGGCTTGAATATTTTTCGGTTCTGCTCCTGACGAGCCATGAAAAACAAAATCGTTCCTGGCGTTAAGATTAGCGCCGACAACAGCAGTTTCTCTAAACCGCCTGCATAAAGCATCAAGATAGAATAAGCAGTGGCGATCGCACCAATCACCAAATCCCGATTACGGCTGCGAGAATCCTGCTCATAGGTTTCTCGTGTCAAAGCCAGTTTCAACGCAAACGCGGCAACCAGCAGATAGGGAATTAGAGCCAGAGAACTCGCTAACTCTAGGGCAAGGATAAATGCCTGTTGGCTAAACAGGGTTGCAATCAAAAATGCTTGAACGGTAAGATTGGTCATCCAGAGTGAGGTTGATGGCACCCCATTGCTGTTTTCCCGGTTCAAAAAGTTCGGCATCAGTTTACTTTTGGCAGCCATGAATGGTACTTCAGCAGCAAATAGAGTCCATGCTAAGAAGGCACCCAGTACCGAAATGAGCAGTCCAACACTGATAAAAATGTTGCCCCAGCGACCCACAATCGATTCAAATAAACCTGCCATTGACGGATTGCGGATTGCGCCTAGTTCTGCCCGTGGCACAATTCCGTAAGGCAAAACGGTCACTAGAATGAGCAGACACAGCACCCCTAGAAACCCCAACACTGTAGCTAAACCGACATCAGAGCGTTTCTCAGCAAAACGAGAGTAAACACTTGCGCCTTCAATGCCGATAAACACAAACACGGTGACCAGCATCGTGTTGCGAACTTGAGTAAAGAGGGACTCGGCATCATAGCCTTGACCACCCCAAAAATTTGCCGCAAAGATATCGGCTTTGAATGCAAATAGAAGAACAAAGATAAAAATTAGGATGGGTACAATCTTGGCGATCGTGACAATAGTGTTCAGCCCCGTTGCCTGCTTCACGCCTTGCAGAATCATAAAGTGAAAAATCCACAGAATGATGGAGGCGACAAAAACCGCCGGAACCGTGTTGCCATCCCCAAAGATGGGAAAAAATTCACCCAACGTCGATTTGATTAAGACAAAGTAAGAGGTATTTCCCACACAGCTACTCGCCCAGAAAGCCAGCGCTGCTAAGAACCCAATATAGTTGCCAAACCCCTTCTTGGCGTAGGCAAAAATGCCGGAATCGAGATCGGGCTTGCGTTGTGCCAGGGTTTGAAAAACAAATGCCAACATCAACATGCCGACCCCGGCAATGACCCAGGCAATTAGCCCACCGACGACTCCTGTTGCCCGACCAAACGCAGAGGGAATGGTGAAAATGCCTGCACCTACCATCGATCCGACGACGAGTGCAGTCAGTGCGCCAACGGACAGGGTCTCTTTAGTGGATGCTGTATCAGTTGATTCAGGCGATGTAGTGGATGACATAGGCTTTATGAAACAATAAGGTCAATATCTGAAGCCCTCGGATGGCACCGATGAGCTTCAGATCAATCATGAGCTTTAGATCAATCAGGTACAGCAGATCCACACAGTCGCAAACTAGTCGTAAACAGTCGCGATCGCCCTATTGGCAGGCTAAGACAAACACTTGATAAGCATTATTGCGATCGCCCGTAATGCGGGTGTTGATCTGGAAAGGCTGCTTAGCCGTTGGGGTTCGGAAAGGTTGATTGTAGAGGTAAAAACGCCTCGCTTGTTGAATCGTGCGCTCCACTGCTCTTGAAGTGGTGTTGTCGTTATATTTGAGATTCACCTCTACGCCGTAACGCGCATTATTTTCAGGAATGAGTTTGCCGATATAGCTGCTAAAGCTTGTGCCTGTTGGCACTACAAAATCAGTGTTGGCATTTGAGTTATTCGTCTGAATCACCTTACGGATCGCCGTTCTTCCGGTCGAAACTTCTCTCAGATAAACACAGCCTTTAGGGGCAGCAGGCAAGGTTTGTGCGTACGTGGGCTGAGGCAGCATCATTGCTGCTGTCGCCAGGTAAAGTACGGTTGTAGTCGTTAAAAGGGGCTTCATCAATTACACCTCTGAACCGAAGTCGTCGCGCAACTTTGCTTCTTGCTCAGCAGATAGATTGGATTGAATCAATTCGCCTTTTTCTGCGTCTTCAAATGCCGCTGACACTTTGTCTACTGTGACCTGTCCGGTCAGCAAAAATAGGGCGGATGTTCCCTCGGTTACTTTGGTTTGAACATCTTTGATGAACCCGTCATTAATGCCATAGTCGGTAAACTTGCCGGTAAGTGCACCCGTGGCAGCACCGATGAGAAGACCAAACAGCGGCACGAAAAAGATGAGACCAAACAACATGCCCCAAAATGCACCGCCGAGGGCACCCGCTCCAACCGTATTGAATGCCTGGTTGGTTTTAGGGCTTTTCCGTCCTGTAGGCCACGATACGATCGCAGCATCTAAAACTTGAACAATCTGCTGTTTTTGCAAATCCCCTAACTTCTTCAAAGCATTCTCTGCACCATCAACACTGGCAAATTTCCAAACAGTTAAAGTAGACATGGAGTTTCTCCTGGGTTGTTTTTTACTTGAAATTCTTTTCTATCTACCTATTCGGTTCCTGAGAACTTGATAGGCTAGTGATTCAGTCTCCATCATTCCATCCAAGCAAGCTGGAAACTTGAGTAGATATAGTCGAAGGATTGAACGGTTTCGCGATCGCTCCGGCAAATCCCATTTGGTGAAGCTGCCTTAGTGTAAACCAATTGGCTCTAGCAGTAATCAACAAAATTGGAATCGATTGAGTGATTGAGTATTGCTTTAACTGTTCAAGAAATATCAAAGCATCCGTTTCAGACGTTGAAGTATCTAATAAAATCGCATTAGGACAGATCGTTGTACATAAATCCACTCCCTCTTGAATTGAGTTTGATAGGGTCACTCTCCAACCGCCAAACTCGATTAAACAGGTATGTAAAACCTCTCGAATACTGGCTTCGTGTTCAATCAACAGAATTGATTTAGTAGGCATGAGCAACACCCTTTTGCCAAAAAAGGGGCAATCCTTATTTCAGTGATTGATTGAGAAGTTGCTTAAGCTTTTCTTCAACCTGAGAATGCTGATCAAAATCCAATTGCAAATCTTCCAACACTTGTCTGGCAACCGCCACCATGACCTGTGCTGAAGGATAGTCATGCTCATGAAGCTTTTGCAAGGCTTCACTTAAAACATTGATTGCGATTTCAACGTAGTTAATTTTGGATGAGTCATTGTTAAACATGACAGAAACAAGTGAGAAGTTGTTGAACTCGTCCCTCACAGTAAACCAAGAAAATATGAAACTAATAGGAACGACAGGTTTATATCCAATCCAATATTTCTGCGACTTGGCTCCAAATAGTCAGCGGATTAAAAGGTTTGGTGATGATGCCTGCAACCTCTAGCCCTGAAAATTGCGATCGCTCGCTCGACAATACTTTCGCCGTTAACACAATCACTGGAATGGATCGAGTGCGAGGATCGCTCTGAAGCTGCTCACACATCTGAAATCCATTCATATCCGGCATGGACAGATCCAGCAGAATCGCATCTAAATTTTCAGTCTTGGCGATTTGTAACCCTTCCATACCCGATGCAGCGGCGATCGTCAGCCAACCCGCAAATTCTTCCAACGACACCCGCACCACATCCCGAATATCATTATCATCATCCACAATTAGAATTCGCTTAGTCATAGGTAAAAGGCGAGGGGTGAGGGAAGAGTTTTTAATTTTGAGTTTTTAGTTTTGAGTTGTTAAGAGGAATTTATTTGAAACTTGAAACTTGGAGCCTAAACAAGTAGGGGTAACGTGAAGTAAAAGGTGCTGCCTTTGCCGAGAGTGCTTTCTACCCAGATCTGTCCACCATGGTGCAGCACGATGTTTCTACAAATTGCCAACCCTAATCCAGTTCCTCCTTTCTCGCGAGAATCAGACACATCAACCTGTTGAAACTGCTCAAAAATGAGTTCAAGTTTGCCTGGTGGAATGCCGCGCCCTTGATCGGTGATGGAGAAAAGGATGGAGGAGGGAGGGGAGTTTTGAGTTTTGAGTTTTGAGTTTTGAGTTTTGAGTTCGGAGTTCGGAATTACTTCTGACTTCTGCCGTTCTATTTCTGCCTGTTCCCTGTTCCCTGTTCCCTCTTCCCTCTCCCTTAATTCAGCTTTGAGCCAAACTGTATCGCCGGAATCTGAAAACTTGATGGCGTTGCTGAGAAGGTTGGTAAGAGCTTGAATGATGGCATCGGGGGCTACCCATAGGGTCGCAGAGAGGGAAGTGACGACAAGGGTGATGGCAGACTGATCGGCGATCGCCTGGACACTGTCTACTGCTTGTTGCATCAAATCAGCAACCTGACAGTGTTCCATGACCAGTTGAACTTTGCCAGACTCTAATCGTTCTAAATCGAGAATATCGTTGACCAGGCGCACTAGGCGATCGCTGTTGTTGAGCGCAATTTTTAGCATGTGCTGAGCTTTTTCGGGGCGGTCGTGGAAAATACCGGATTCTAAAATGCCGAGCGCCCCCCGAATTGAGGTTAAGGGAGTGCGGAGTTCGTGACTAACCACGGAAACAAATTCGTCTTTCATTTGTTCCACTTTGAGGCGATCGCGAATGTCTTGAATGTGTCCGACACAGTAGAGCGCCTGACCATTGCGATCGCGGATGGCGGCAGTACTCATCAACACGGGAACGGCTGCGCCTAGCTTAGTCACATAGCGTTTTTCCATTTGAAAAGAGCGAGTCTCACCCGCTAGCATCCGATGAAGACCTGCAACATCTTCCGTTAGATCATCCGGATGGGTAATATCCTGAAAAGTTAGATTGAATAGCTCCTCTTCGGTGTAGCCAACAAGATTGCAATAGTATTCATTCACTTTCAAAAAGTGCCCAGTTAGTGAAATAAGCGACATGCCAATGGGAGCATCATCAAACGCTCTCCGGAACCGCTCTTCACTATCTCGGAGGGCTGCTTCAGTCTGGTTGCGATCGCTAATATCTACAAACCCGCCAATCGAGCCTCTCACCTTACCTTGTTCATCTCGCAATGGAGAAGCATAAGAAAGCAGTTGGATCACAGCACCATCAGGATGCACAATCTCAACCACTTCATCTCTGACCTCGATATTGTGAGCAGATGCATACTGCATAGGCAACTCTTCCACAGAGAGTTCTTGCCCATCTCGATAGACTCGATAAGCCGGACGCTCGGCAACAGGGGCACCTGGAGAAGCATTGGCATCCAGCGGCACCCGCAGGATTTGAGATAAGCAGGGATTGATCCGAGCGACTCGGCACTCCGGATCTTCTCCAATCGCCACCCCAATCGGCAGCACCTCAAACAGAGTTTGGAGTTCGTTAAGACGGTTTGTGAGTTGTTGATTAAGCTGCTGAATTTCGGCTTCGGCTTGCCTGTGATCGGTAATATCGCGCCCCACCGCTTGGAATTCAATAAAGTGCCCCTGCTCGAAAATTGCCCGGTTGTTCCACTGGGTCCACCGCACCTCTCCATGAGAGAACACCCGGTTTTCAGTCGTTACCGTTGGGTTATCCTGGCTCATGGAGTTGATCAGTTGAGCTACCTTTTCCCGATCTTCTTCAAAAATAATCGGCTCATAGCGGCTGCCAATCACGTTTTCTGGATTGAGTCCAAAATATCGACAAAACGCTTCATTGGCAAACGTGAGGGTGCCATTCGGTTGATATCGGCAGATCAGTTCTATTTGATCCTCGACAATGGCACGATAGCGAGCTTCACTCAATTTCAGCGATTCTTCTAGCTGTTTGCGATCGGTAATATCATCTGCTAGCCCCACCATGCGTAAAGGGTTTCTGTCCTCGTCGTACACCACTAAAGATTCTGATTTAATCCAGCGAACATCACCATTCGCGCACGTGATGCGGTATTCCAAACGCACCTGGATACCAGAGAGTAACTGATTGAACCCCCACAAAACATAGTCTAAATCTTCAGGATGAATCTGATTAAGCCAGGATTTTGGATCTTGATAGAGGCTTTCGCAGGAGTAACCCCACAGCCTTTCATAGGACGGACTGATGTAGAGATACTGTCCTGTGGTAAGCGATACCACATAGGACACCTGATTGAGGGTTTGAGTAATCTCCTGGAACCGAGCTTTGCTTTCTTCCAGCGCTATTTCAGCCTGTTTGCGATCGCTGATATCACGTCCAACGGATTGGAATTCAATCAAACGCCCCTGCTGGTCAAAGACGGCTCGGTTATTCCACTGAGTCCAGCGAACCTCTCCTTGGGCAATCACCCGATTTTCGATCATCCCTGTTGGGTTTTCCTGACTCATGGAATTGACCAGTTGAGTGATTCTGTCTCGGTCTGCTTCAAACACAACGGGCTGATAACTGCTGCCAATTGCTGTCTCCGGGTCTAGCCCAAAATATCGACAGTAGGCTGTATTCACAAAGGTGAGGGTGCCATCTAGTTGATATCGGCAGATCAGTTCAGTTTGATCATCAACAATGCCACGATAGCGAGCTTCGCTGATTTGCAACGCTGCTTCAAACTGGTGACGTTGGGTTAAATCTCGAACCACAACCAGCACCTCATCTGTGTTGAGCGGCACGACCCTGGCTTCTTGCCAAAGGTGCTGTTCTTGTACCCAGAGTGGAAATTCATACACCTGAATTTCTCCGGTTTGCAATGCGGCGGTTGCGGCGGCTAAACGCTGTCGGGCTGCTTCTGGCGGCAAAATATTCCCAATATTTTCCCCTACCTTTAAATTCGGAAACGCGATCGGAAAATCAGCGGTAGGCTTGAAATCTAAGTAGGTGCCATCTCGATCCATCCGAATAATCAGATCGGGTAACGCATTGAAAATCGCTCGATTTAGGGCTTCGCTTTGTCTAAGTGCCTCTTCTGCGTGTTTGCGTTCGGCTTCTAGCTGCGCCCGATCGCTAATATCCCTGCCAATGCCCAGCACATAGGTTTCACCGCTAATATCAATGAGTTCAGCAGAGAGCAACAGTGTTTTTCTTTGTCCTGTTTGAGTGCAGCTTAGGACTTCTAAATTGTGAATAGAACCATTCTGCTGTAAGGTTTCAAGGAAATAGGCGCGCTTGTCCAGATCGACCCAAATTCCGAGATCCTGTATCCGTTGACCAATTAATTCTTCAGGCAAATAGCCCATTGAATTTAGAAAGTTGTCATTGGCTTCTACACACCGACCTTCTGCGAGGGTTGTCAGAGTAATCAGATCGGGGCTAGACCGAAAAATAATCGTAAATTTTTCTTCTGACTCTGCTAAAGCCGTTTTGATACGCTCAAAAGACTGTTGCAGTTGGTCTGCCATTTGGTTAAACGTCTGTGCCAAACTGTTTAGCTCAGAGATTGGGCTGTCGGTTGGCAAACGTTGATCGAGATTGCCTGCTGCTAGTTCGCGGCTCACCTGATTGAATTGGGCAAATCTGTCTATGATCCGGTTGGCGGCAAACAGTCCTAGGGCGATCGCTCCGCCGAGAGTCAACAAACATAGCAAAATTGTGGTGCGAGTATTGTCCTGAATGGCTGCCATGAAATGGGACTTGGGAATCACCGTCACAATGTGCCAACTCAGCCCAAAGTCATCTTGAAAGGGCGTAATTTTTACGTCTTGTAGTTCATCCTTATAGCGAAATTCTAGATATTGAGGTTGATTTAGAGCTAATGTGCCTGGGCGATTCGTGAAACGATCCCTACGGGAATCGCGCAAGTATTCACCCAGCGATCGCGTCAAACCATCTTGACTTTGATCCATGTTGAGTTGCTTAAACTGTCTCCGAGAGCCTGCGCCAGCGATGACTTGATAAGGTTGTTCTCCAGTTGAGGTGGCAATCATGGCACCGCTTTGATCCGTGATCAGGACTCGACCAAAGCGACTAATATCTAAGCGATGTAGAAACTCACTCAAATAATTTAGGCGAATATGGACGGCAAAAACTCCCAGTAGGCGCTTTGTAGCACGATCATAAACAGGCTGAGAAGTATCTAAGGTCAGTTCTTGAGCAGCCCCATACTGAGAAATCGGATTCCAGCCTAGTTTGCCCGTTTTAACGGCTCGTTGATACCATGGGCGATCACGGCGAACATCCAAGCCATTGTCAATATGGATGAGTTTTCCCCGTTTACCTTGGCTATCTAGTTGGTAGATGCGGATTTGGTCTGGGCGCAGTGAATCGGCAACGCCCAAATGCAAACCTGGAAACCGTTCCACAACTCTAAACGTGCCTTGAGGACTGGCAAATAAGATCGCTGATACTTGATCAAATTGCTGCGATCGATTGAACAATGCAGCTTCCAAGGCTGGAATATTCGGAAGATCAATCTGCTCTTGATTAACAGCGTCTACGTTCAAACGATTAATCAAGATCGGCGTTTGTAGATAGGTCTTGAGTTCTTGCGTGACTCGCTCATTGGTTTCGATGACTAAGCGATGCCCTAGATCCGCCACAGCCTCTCGACCACTGCGGTAGGACAAGTATCCTACCAGCGCCACTGCTCCCACGGTTTGCAACACAAACGGAACGACCAATACGCCACGCAAAGGGACATTGGTGATCAGATTGCGGATGGTTTTCGGCAGGGCGATCGCCATAAAAAACGCTTAGCGCTAAGAAGATTACTCATTTATATCAGAAGGTTTCGGGGTTCAGAGCAGGCTTCAGGTTCCGGTTGCCAGGGTTTAGATTCTAATTCCCTATTCCCTATTCCCTATTCCCTATTCCCGAACCCCTGCTCCCTGTTCCCTACCCAATCGTGGTTTAACCAGTGTTTGCTTTAACTCCTCTAGCAAGTGAGTAAATTGATTCACTAATCGCGGTTCTTGGCTCAAATCTTTTTCCAGCAAACGTTCCATGGTTTGGGCAATCGCGGATGCTTTGATATAGCCAAAGGTGCCTAAACCGCCTGCCAGTTTGTGGAGATCTGCGTGTGCGGACTGCTGTTGCTGCATACTGATAGTGCCTGATTGCAGCGATCGCGCTAAAGCTTCTAGTAGGGCGATTCGTTGCTCTAGCGATAGCTGAAATTGCTCTGTAATCTGCTGAATGGCTGCGATTCCCCGCTGCGATCGCGTGTTCCAATCCTCGTCCCAATTTCCTGCCGGAACGGATGCCGCATCATTACCTTGACTCTCTTTCTCTCCGCCTCCCTTTGCCAGTGTTTTCTCTGGTGCGGGGGCTGCTTTTAGCCGATAGCCCAACCCATACACCGTTTCAATCATGTCAGTTTCAATCCCAACAAACTTCAACCGATGGCGCAAGTCTTTGATCAAATTGGTGACCGATCCTTCCACAGGCGTTTCTTCCATTGACCACAGATGATCAATGATAATACTGCGGCTAAAGATGCGCTGAGGATAGCGGAGAAAGAGTTCTAGTAGCGTGTATTCTTTGGGACGCAGGGCGATCGGCTGGTGATTGTAAGTCACTTGCGCCGAAGCAGGATCAAAACACAAGTTTCCCCACGTCAATATCGGAGATGATGAAACACTGACACCACGCCGCATCAGGGCGCGCACTCGCGCTAGCAACTGGGAAGCATCACACGACTTGGCGACGTAATCATCTGCGCCTGCATCTAGCCCAGCAATGATATCCTCGTTGGAGTCTTTCACCGTCAGCATTAAAACGGGGGTTTGGCAGCCCTGAGCGCGGAGGCGACGACACACTTCAACTCCATTTAACGTTGGCAGCAGCACATCTAAAAGGATCAGGTCATAATTCCATTGAGTTGCCAGATCAAGTCCTACCAAACCATCGGCGACTAAATCCACTGCATAATGATGGGCAGAAAGCGTTGCCACCAGAAAGGCGGTGGTATGTTGGTCGTCTTCTATCAACAGAATTTTCATGATGATTCATTTCATCCCTGTAAACCGTGCTGTGGGCGATCGCAGAGTCAATATGGGACTGTTTTTGCCAGCGTTTCAGCAGTTAAAGCGCATTGAAAGGCTCGCTACTTGATCCTCTAACCTTGGAAAATCCAAGTCAAACAATATCACTTTTCTTCACACCACAATAGGTATTTTTTATTAAAAATAAAAATTTTGTGAAAAGCTCTTCAAAGTGTTTTGACTCAGGTAAACTGCGTGGCTTGCCCCAATTTAACGAGCCGTTGGAGATGGCGACTTTCGAGTTCCAAAACCCGTCGGGCAAAATCAGAGTCTTTGTTGAGCAGATCATCAAAGGCATCGACTGCAATGGCTAGAATTCGAGTCTTGTCGCTGGCTGCAAGGATGGTATTTTCTGATTTGCTGTGCGCCAAAACCTCTAGCTCATCCAATATTTGCCCAGGCTGAAGCCGCTCAATTTGCACTCTATCTCCAAGCTGGTAGTGGATGGTGGCATCGCCTTCAATCAGCAGCAACAATTCTCGGCAGGTATCGCCTGCTTCAGTGATGGCTTCCTTGGGTGTATACGTTCTCACCTCAGCGCGATTAGCTAAGGCAACTAAGGTTTCAGACTGCACCCGATGGAAGAAATCGCTGTTGAATAGATAGACCACTTTTTCGAGCATGGGAAATGCTGCCAAAGATGGATAGGGTGCTGGCAACGATAAGAGAAGTTCAGCGGTTTCTCGCAGAAGTGGGGAACTTGTCTTATTGCCGCGATCGCGACTAAACGCTTTGCCGCATTCTGGATCAAGGTGGGCAATGATGTAAAGGCTAGCCGTTTGAATCAGGGGATTTTGATCGTCGAGCAATGCTTCCAGATAGGGCAAAACCTCTGCTGGCAGTGAATCCAATGAACATTCAGTTGCCTGTTCGCCGGGTTGGGTTAGGTTGAATAAAATAGTGGGATGCAGGCGGTTTTTGAAGGAAGTGGGGTCGTCAACCTGCCCAGCTTCCAATAATTCTACTAACACCAATGATGAAAGTTTCTTTAACGAGTGGGCTAGTTTGACCGCCATTTCGTCGTTTTGCAAAGGAACCAGTTGTTCGAGCAGCGATCGCACAATCAATTCTTTTTTATGATAAATGCTTTCCTGCAACAGCGTTAGCACTGGCTGATAGGGTCGCAATATTGGTTGATTTAAGGCACGATGAGCCGCAATCAAATGTGGTAATTGTGCTAATAAAAATTCAATTCGTCGTGCAGTTCCCACTTCGGAAGACAATCCACTTAAAATCCATTCTTCATCCGCAGAGGTAATGGAATATTGCTGCCGTAGCGATCGCATTTGACTTGAATTTTGCTCAACGAGTTGGTTAAATGCGGCATTGCTAGCTTGTTGATTTTGCAACAGCATTAACCGTTCTAAAGATTTTTGGTAACCATTCAGCCGCACCTGATTTTCCAAGCTTCGTTGGCGGGTTGGGTCGAGTAATTCTGGATCTTCAACGCCCAATTCTTCCAATACTTCGCGATGTTCATCGTCAGGAATATCCAACTCTTGACGCATTTGCTGCAACACTTCGAGGCTGCTGGAATAGTTCACATAGCCTTCTTCTAAGGCTTCACGCACCACGCCTTTATAGACTTCGTGTCGTGTCTCACGGGTAAAGCCCGGAAGCACTTTTGCTAATACATACACTTCGTTGGCGTGGAGATCATTTAAAGAACGACCGTCTAAAAACTGGGAAACATCTAGCTGCAATTTCTCCAACTGTTTACGGAATCGGCTTGCCAAATTCTCACGCGAATACAGATCTGGACTTCTTCGCCAGCTTTGCTGGAGCCACAGGGTACTTAAAAACACAATGCCAACATCAAAGCCAAACTGCACCCACAAGGGCGTTAATTGGAGCAGAGGACGACCTGCAAAGAAGAAGAAAAAGTTGAAAATTCCAAAGGTGCAAATCGCAAAAATCCGATGGCGAATGATGTCGGAACTCAAACTGGGATGATGCCGCTGACTATGAGATTTTGCGCGCTTTTCGATCCATTGCCCAACACAATAGGCGATCGCGGTAAACCCACCCAACACCAATGGCACAGCAAATAATTTGGGGATATTAATCACCTGCCCAAATACATATAGTCCAGGATTCATTAAGGCTGCAAGCTGGTTGGGATCACGATTCCAGACTCCAGAAAAGTAATAATTCCAGTTACCAGCATATAGATAGTAATAAACAAAATAGCCAATCACTAACCCGACATAACCATATCGAATCAGTGATTCTTCAGGTCGGTTCAATTCATCCCAATAGGTTCTCTCCGAGTCGATATCAAAACAAGGACTTTGACACGCCACACACGCGCTTTTTTCGGTGCCATCTGGCTCAACAGTGCGGCACATCGATTGCGTAATTCGTTGATCGCTCATGTGTGCCTTGCTGCCCAGCAAGCCCCGTGGTTCACTAAAAATGGTTTGCACGGGTGCCATGGGGCAGAAATATTGGCACCAAGATTTACCGCCATAAAAGTAGCCAACCGCGATCGCAGCCGCGATGGTGAACAGTAGCCAACTGCCTAACACCAGGCGATCGGCATTGAAAAATAAAATTCGTCCGCATAAACCTATAAATAAATAGCCAAACTGCACATAAGAATAATTTCTACCCAGCCACGAATCCGATTTAACTTTTGCCAACTCGTAACGCACGGTTCCAGTTTTCTGATTTTCTCGTTTAAACTGTCGCTGCCAGCCGAAAGCGCGAGGAATTTGGGATAGAAACGATAAGGGGCAAATCCGCCGCCAAAGTTCATGCCCAAACACGAGCAAAATCAAAATTCCAGACGGCACGATCGCGCCCCAAAACACGGTAGCGCCCAAGGGTTGAGGGGTTTCAACCACACATTGCCCCTGCACTGGCACACACTCGCCCGTTAGCCGAAATGGACTCCAGGGATGATCCGGCTCAGTGAGTGCGGCGGTCCACGGATCGTAGAACAGGGAGGCGATTACCAGCAGCCACCCAATTGTTAATATCCAGCGAACCCAATGCATCCGTCGCTCAGGCAGTTGTGCAAACATAAATCAATTTTTCTTTTGGATACCGATCTTCATTATCTTAAAGGTTCTAATCCAAAATTCTGTAGGTCAGCATCGTTTTTCTATCATTACGATTAATGTGTTCGCTGAAATATCAGGCGGTACTTTTCAATCTATTGAATAGTAAGATCGCGCTCCTTAATTGATGAGATCGCGAGTCTTTCTGATGTTTAAACTAGTTGAGAGCGAGGCGCGATCGCTAGTGCTGACCAATCCGTTACATCTCAACTAATGAGATTCACTTTGCCTGTGTCCAAATCATAATAGCCACCAACGAGCTTCAACTTATTTTCTTGAACCAGCTTGGAGATTACAGAAGAAACTTTCAATCGTCTCATCTGCAACATCACATTAGACTTAATAGCATTTTCCAGGCGATCGCCGGGTTTCCCTTGCGAATCATCCACTGCGGGTTTAATGGCATGGACTAAGCTGCTAATTAAACCCGGAAACTCTCCTCCCTTGATGGCTGCATCGACCGCACCACATCGGGCATGTCCTAGCACTAACAGAACTTTTGCACCTAATACCAATGTTCCAAATTCATGACTAGCAATTTCCTCTGTCGTTGCAATGTTTCCAGCAACACGAACCACAAAAATATCACCCAATCCTTGATCAAAAATCACCTCTGTGGGAACTCGTGAATCTGCACAGCCGAGAATTGCAGCAAAGGGATGCTGACCTTTGGCAACTTCGGTCAATCTTGCCAGAGTTTGATGAGGATTCTGCTGTTTTTTTGCAACAAATCGATTGTTCCCCTCCACCAATTTTTGCAGCGCTTGATCTGGAGTTAAATCAGCTTTACTACCAGCAAGTTCAGCAGCCATGGCAGACTCATCAAGCGGCTGCGTGAGTGCTGGAATCGTTGCACCTGCTCCAACCCAACCCGCTAGAGTTCCGGCTCCAATGACTCCTGCACCACTTTTCAAAAGAGATCTACGTGAAACAGAGCTTTGTTTATGTTGCTTTGACATACGTTCCTTAGAAGTACTAAACAGCTTTCTTCTCCTAATAGAGAAACATAAAATCGGCTCAACTGTTCATATATTTTTGTATTTTTATGCCATGCATTGAGTAAGCTTTAAAGTTCAAATTAGGTTGATTTATCAGTTAGCAAAGAGCTTTTTTAATTTGCTTAAGTAAGTCAAATAAGCTACAAATTAAGATTTAAACTATTTAGCTTAAACACGCTAACTTGATTGAAAAACTTAAAAATGATTGATATTTGTTTGCTATATGAAAACTGCAAACTTGTGTCATAGATAGCCTAAAGTAAATTTTGGAGATCTAGTAATGTCGATACCAAATCTGACTATAGATGATTGTGATTATGATTGCATTGTAATTGGTGCTGGGCTTTCTGGACTGATTGCTGCTCGTAATTTATATCGAGCCGGACACAGTGTTTTGCTGATTGAGGCACGCGATCGCATTGGCGGTCGAATGCACAGTCAACAATTAGCATCCGGGCAATGGATTGATCGGGGTGGGCAGTGGGTCGGAACGACTCATCATCGCTTTCGGGCACTGCTTGACGAATATGGAGTGCGGCGGTTTGCCTCACCAACTCAGGGACGAACGGTGTTGATGTTCAACGGCGATCGCTATGAGTTTAACGGGTTTTTCCAGGGCTTTTATGAAGGGGAAAGACCCGGTGTTTCTGAAGCAGAGTGGCGTGATGCAACGGAAGCCTGGGATCGTTTTCAAGCACTGTCGGCAGCCCTGCCTGCGGGACATCCCCGGTCGAATGAGCCAAACAAACGGCTGGATAGTGATACGTTTGCCCGATGGATCGAGGAGAATACTCAGACGGAATTCGGTCACTGGTACTTCTCCTACATGGCTCGTGCCGTTGGCTTTTTGGGACCAGCGGAGCCAAATCAAGTATCGCTGCTACATGTCCTTTGGGGTCAAAACTGCGCGCCCCAATCTGAACATCCAGAGGCAGACCTGATTCATGGCGGAGCGGGGCAAATTCCAGAGAAGATTGCGGCTGAGTTGGGCGATCGCATTCGGCTCAATGAACCCGTCCTCTGCATTCATCAGCATGAGACAGGTGTTGCAGTTGAAACTGCCCATAATCGCTTTGCAGCCCAGTTTGCGATTGTAGCGATGCCGCCCCATCTTTCCGGCAAAATTCGCTATGATCCTCCCCTGCCACCGTTACGGCAACAACTAACCCAGCGAATGTCCATGGGATGCTGCGCGAAGGTAATGATTTCCTACCACACTCCATTCTGGCGTGAACAAGGGTTAGCTGGCATTGGAATTGGCAATGGTTCCTGGATCGAACTCTGCGCCGATAGTTCTGATCCAGAAAGTGGCACGGGGGTAATCGCCACGTTTGTTGTGGGCGATCGCTACAAGCGTTGGCAATCTCTCAGTGAACGCGATCGTCGAGCCGCAGTGCTGTCTGATCTCGCCATCTACTTTGGCGAAAAGGCACTCTCGCCAGTCGCCTACCACGAGGTTGATTGGACATCTGATCCTTGGACGGGCGGTGCCTATGCTGCCTTCATGCCGCCGGGAGTGTGGACAGGGTTCGGCGAGGCGTTAGCGGCTTCAGTCGATCGCATTCACTGGGCAGGCACAGAAATCGCCGAGCGCTGGTCTGGTTTCTTTGAGGGTGCCTTGTTGTCGGGTGAAGCGGCAGCTCAGGCAATTTTAGTAAATCTTCAATCCAACCATTTCAACAAGCGCGTTGTTCTCGATAACGACTGAAATTTTTAAGCTGATGTCAATAACCAGAAACCGATAGATTTTAGGTTTTATGATTCACTATATCCGGTCTACTATCCTGCCCTCAAAGCCCGCCCAACTGCTCATTCAAAGCGGGTCAAAGTGGAATCAAGATCATTGCCCTAACATCGCTGCCGCCCTCGCGTACTATGCCTTGTTCTCATTGTTTCCCTTATTGCTAGTCCTCTTAAGCATTATCGGTTTACTCGTTGAACCGAGTACAGAACTCTATCAATCGATTCTGGTAACAGTAGAGCGATATTTGCCTCCAGAGGTGCATGAGTTAGTTGAGGGAACCTTGATGAATCTTAGTGCCAGCAGTACTGGAGCCGGAATAATTGGTTTCAGCTTGCTCTTAGTCACGGCTAGCGTTTTCTTTACCAATCTCAGAAATGCAGTCAATCTCATTTGGCGATCGCCCAAGCGAACTACCGAAACTGGCTCAATTGGGCAGCGATTACTGTTCTCGATCGCTAATCAATTTTTTTCGGTTTTATTAGTGCTAGGCAATGCCCTATTATTGTTGATTTCATTATTCTCCAACATCTTTATCCACTTTATCCTGCAATTGATTACAGCCCTTCAAGGCACCTCTTTGATCCAAATTGACGAACTACACTTAACCAAACCCCTTCAGTTCAGTTCATCTTTTTTGATCTTGGCGATCGCTGGCTGTATTCTGTTTAAGATTTTGCCGTTGGTTTACGTCGGTTGGGGCGATGTCTGGCTGAGTGCTCTGGTGACGGCTTTGGTGCTGACGGGATTGCAATACTTGGTCAGTAATAGCGTGATTACGATCGGCAGCCGTTTTTTATCCTATGGCGCGATCGGGAGCGTGATGATTTTGATGGTGTGGATTTATCTAACGTGTCAAATCTTCCTCTTTGGCTGTGTATTGTCCTATGTTTATGCTCATCTTTTTGGCACTCGTCGAGGTAGAGCAATGGAAAAACTAGGCTAAATCTAGAAATACAAACCTTGGTGCTGCTGAATCTAGATATGAAATTCGTAGAGGCAACCACAAGGGATTGCCCTTCATATCCGTCAGGGTAGGCACAAGACCACCCCTACAGTCAAAAATCATACTTGCATTCAGCAACGCCCAAACCTCTTCATCCCTAGAACCCGACACCTGTCACCTGCTATATAATTTTCTTAAGCGTTGGGAGATGCTTCTGGTTGCTCTTCTGATTGCTCTATGGGCGGCATCCGCGAGATTTTGAAGCCCGTGATTCCGTAAGCAAGCGACAGAATGGGGCTGGCAATGTTGAAGACAGCATAGGGCAAATACAGAAAGGTCGAGATACCCAGCGTGGCAGACATAAAGGCACCGCAAGAGTTCCATGGGACTAAGGGCGACGTTACAGTTCCGGCATCGGCGGCGACCCGTGACAGGTTTTGGGGTTGCAAACCGCGCTTCTGAAACTCAAGGCGAAACATCCGGGCAGGCAACACCAGCGCAATATATTGATCCCCTGCAACAATGTTCAACCCGATCGCTGTTGATACGATAGTCAAATACAAAAGCCCTGTGGTTTTTGCTCGATAAAGTACTGGATTAATCAGTTTAGCAAGCAGCCCAAATTCTTCCATTAGGGTGCCAAAAGTGACTGCACCAATGATAATCCACAGCGTTAGCAACATGCTGTCCATGCCACCGCGTGACAAGAGGCGATCGATATCAGCAATGCCGGAATTTTCTTGATAGCCCGTTGCCATTGCCGCCCAAACCCCTTTGATATAGACCAATGGGGTAGCCAGCGTCGAATCGTTCACAAAGCGAACAACAGCCTGCGGTTGCAAAATCACCGCCATCACGCCTCCTATTAGTGCTGCACTCATAATCGCTAGGGATGCTGGCACTTTGCGAACAGACAGGAAGACTAGAAAGACCATGGGGATCAATGCCAGCGGGGTAATCCAAAAGAGTTGATCCAACTTAGCCAGATCGGTTGCAGTCTCGACATTCGCAACAATGTCTTCCTGGAAGCCCAAAATTGCAAAGACGATCATGGCAATGATAAATGCCGGAACCGATGTCCAAAGCTGGGCGCGAATGTGGGTGTAGATATCTGCCCCTGCTAATTGGGCACTCAAAAGCGTTGTCTCAGAAAGAGGGGAGGTCTTGTCGCCAAAGTAGGCACCTGAAATGACCGCCCCGGCAGTGATGATAGGGGAAACACCAACCAGTGATGCAATGCCGACCAGCCCAACCCCAATCGTTCCACTCGTCGTCCAAGAACTGCCAATGCCTACAGAAACAACAGCACAGACCATCGCAGTTGCGAGATAAAACCAACTCGGTTGCAGGAGTTGAATCCCGTAATGCACTAAGGTTGGAATGGTGCCAGACATATTCCAGGTGCCAATCAACGCTCCCACCGCTAATAAAATAAAAATTGCGCTGACGATAGATGCAACGGCTCTCCCGCCGGAAGCCGCGATCGCACTCCAAGGGTGCCCATTCTTCAGAATGATCACCGCAGCAACCATGGTACTAAGGATCAAGCCGACTTGGGTTGGACCATCGATCGCGCCTAGCCCAAATAGCAGGACGGAGCCTGCGATCAGGAAAATAAGCACCACAAGTGGAATAAGTGCGTCTAAATAGGAGGGTTCTTTAATAGGGCGCGAAGTCGGAGCCTGACTGGACATGGCAGCATCCTCATTTCATAGGTTAACTGAATGGGGGTTCACAGATCATCCTAATACTACGCTGGAAAGATAATCTTGCTTTAACCTACTACATAAAATAGAAAACTTATAATAATCCAATGTTAAATATGATTTTGCACTAGTGATTCAGTGGATGCTAAGGGGATTGAAAAATTAGTCTCGCAAGAGGAACTCCACAGTCATCAACCATTTTTTGTAACCAATTTGTCAAATTGAAAATAGTTTTTAAGTGCCATGTTATCTACTATTTTAATTGCTGGAGCAACTGGAACCGTGGGAGAAGCGGTTGTCCAGCAATTACAGCATCAACAGATTGATTGCCGAGTTGCAGTCCGCCAACCCGATCGCGCCCTCGCATTGTTTGGCGATCGGATTAACTGATCTTCTTCATCACCACTCTGAAGATTTTCGGATAAATTTTCAACTTCATCCCAGTGGAGGACGGCGGGGCGCATAAATGGATCGTGTAGATGGATGATGTCGATCGCAAATTTGCTTTGTATAATAAGAAACAAGCATGGCGTAGAGGTCAAACTGTTGAAAGTCTTGAATGGCAACTGATCCGGTCATTCTGGCTCCAAGGGTTGACCTTGAAGAACTGCGGAAATATTCACCTGGAAATGGCTGGTAGTTGCCCTGGTATCGTGCAAGTTTTTAGACTGCATGACACTTGTTTTGGCATGTCGTATTTCCACCTTAAGGAGTTTCAATGGCTTACAAAGCTGAAAGTTTTATTCATGACCTCGACAAAGTTGCCAAAGCGCGTCAGGAGTTTTCGGGATATTTGAGCGCGATCTCAGACACCTTAACCCAAGCAGAGCAGGTAGGAGAAACTGCTTCCGGCAAGTTAGGGCTAGAAAGTACTGTAGATGATTTGGAATTGGTCAGCCGTAATCTGGGCGAGGGCGTGTTTCGCTTGTTGGTGCTGGGCGACATGAAACGGGGCAAAAGTACGTTCTTGAATGCGCTGATCGGCGAGAACGTGTTACCCACAGATGTCAATCCCTGTACTGCTGTGCTAACCGTCCTTGGCTATGGACAAGACAAGCGCGTCACCGTTCACTTTAAAGATGATCGAGAACCAGAACCGCTAGATTTTGAAACCTTCAAACAGCGGTACACCATTCCGCCCGAAGAAGCAAAGAAACTACAAGAGGAAGGAACATCTGCCTTTCCGAATGTGGCGTATGCAGAAGTGCAGTACCCGCTGACTTTGCTGGAAAAGGGCGTACAAATCATTGATAGTCCGGGGCTAAATGATACTGAACAACGCAACCAGTTGACCTTGGGCTACATCAACAACTGTCATGCGATTTTGTTTGTCCTCAGCGCTACGCAGCCTTTCACCCTAGGCGAACAGCGCTATCTCGAAAATTACATCAAAGATCGGGGATTATCGGTTTTCTTCCTGATCAATCATTGGGATGAAATTCAAAATCGGTTGATTGATCCAGATGATACAACCGCTTTACACGAGGCAGAAGATCGGGTGCGCCAAGTGTTTAGAACCAACCTAACGCCCTACTGCCAGGTGGAAGGCGAAGATCGCTATGACGATCGCGTGTTTGAAATCTCTTCTTTGAATGCCCTACGTCAACGGTTGCGGAATGGTTCCCTCGAAGGCACAGGTTTCTCTGAATTCATCAAAGCACTCAACCACTTTTTGACCAAGGAACGGGCAGTTTCCGAATTGCGCCAAGCAAAGTTAATCGCCCGTCAAGCCTATCGAACCGTACATGAAGCCTGCGATCGCCGGATTCCTCTATTAAGCGAAAACATTCAAGAACTGAGACAAAAGATTCGATCGGTTCAGCCCGAATTTGATCAACTTGTCACCATTCGAGATCAGTTTAAAGATGAAATCCGAATTGTCGGGGAACGTCAGGCAAGCACCAGTGCGACTTCTTTCCGCTCCTATCTGCCAGATCTGGCGACCACCTTTGAAGCTGATTTTGTTCGCTATCAGCCAGAGCTAAAGTTTTTTGACTTTTTGCAAAAGGGCAAGCGCCAGGAGTTTGAAGCCTCTCTGCGGATCGCCTTTGAGAAATATCTACTCGACAAAATCGCTGCTTGGAGCCTGACCGCCCAAAAAGATATGGATGTCGCCTTTCTCGGTTTAGCCAAGAGTGCCACCCAGTATGGCGAAACCTATACTCAAGTCACCGATCGCATGACCGAAAAGCTGACTGGGCAAAAGGTCATGCCCAACGCGAACCTAAGCGCAGAAGATAAATCTCCCCGCTGGGCAAAATGGGCGGTGGGTCTGTATGCGCTAACCACGGGCGATGTGGGTACGATCGCCATGGCGGGAACGGGCGTGTTTAACTGGAAGCAGATTTTGCTGAACTTTGGGGGTGCGATGCTGGCGACCACCCTAGTGTATACCGTCACAGGGATTTTCTTAGGTCCTATCGGTATGGCATTAGCGGGTTTAGGATTGGGCAGTTATTCGGCTGAAATGGCGCGTCGGAAAGTGGTGCTAACCATGCGGGAAGAACTGATCAAGCTGCTGCCTCAAATCGCTCAGGAGCAATCATTCCAGGTTTATCAAGCTGTTAAAGAGTGTTTCGACACTTATCAACAAGAAGTAGTCAAACGGATGAATGAAGATATTCAATCTCGCAAGGCTGAACTGGATGAGCTACTGCGTCAAAAGGAAGACTATGAAATCAATCAACAAGCGGAAGAGCGCCGCCTGAATCTACTGGATAACGATGTGATGACCCAGCTTCATGATGTGGAGGATGCCTATGATCAACTGATTGGGCAATCTGTTGGACAACCGATACTCATGGTCAGTGCGGCATAAATCAATTTGCAGCTTGCGTAAGTAAGGGCGTGGCATTCGGGTAATACGTTGACGACTTTATCGAAGACGAACTACCGAATGCCTCGTCCCTACAGGTATCTGTAAATCAACAAAAAAATTCGGGTGGCTCTTTTTTGCAAGATTTCTAAGTGTTGTGCCCACCATTGACTTGGAGAACCGTGCCCGTGACGAAGCTGCTTGCGATCGGAGATAGCAAAAATGCGACTGCCCAGGCAACTTCTTCAGGCTTGCCAAAGCGTCGGAATGGAATCTCGGCAATGATCTTTTCTTTGACTTTATCGGGAATTGCCCCTGTCATCTCTGTCTCAATAAAGCCCGGTGCTACAGCATTTGCCCGAACACCATATCGTGCCCCTTCTAATGCCAATGATTTTGTCAACCCGATCGCCCCAGCCTTCGATGCGGCGTAACTCGTCTGTCCAATGTTGCCGCGTTCACCCGAAATCGAACTGATACAGACGATCGCGCCTTCTCGCCGTTCATACATCCCAGGAATCACAGGTTTTAGCGTGTTGTAGATTCCCTTTAAGTTCGTGTCGATGACTGCATCCCAATCCTCGATCGCCAGCTTTGGAAAAAAGTTATCGCGCGTAATTCCAGCATTTGCGACTACGCCATAAATCGATCCGAGCTTCTGTTCTACGATTTCTACGGCTGCTACCATCGCGCTTGGATCAGTGACATCGGCTTGAATCGCTAGAGTTTCATCCTGTACAGTGCGCTCACTACGATAGGTATAAGCAACTTGATTTCCCAGTTCTTTTAACAGGCTGACGATCGCGGCTCCAATTCCACGATTGCCGCCCGTCACTAAAACAACTTTATTTTCTAATCCCAAAAGGTTCATAAAGTAATCGATATTGAATATGACAAAATCAATGTCTGTTTTACTGCAACCGCTCGATCGCGATCGCCGTGCCGCCACCCGTGCCATGACAAACCGCTGCCAGACCTAGATGTCCGTTTCTTTCCTGTAACGCATTCAGCAATGTCACCAGAATTCGCGCCCCAGAAGCTCCAATTGGATGCCCCAAGGCGATCGCGCCTCCATAGACATTCAGTTTGTCGTAAGGAATACCGAGGTTGCGATTAAATAAAACACTGCTGAGCGCGAAAGCTTCATTATTCTCGAACAGATCAAAATCAGCGACTTTCATGTTTAACTTATCTAACAGTTTTTTGACTGCGTAGATCGGAACTTCTGGATAACGCCAGGTTTCTCCACCTGCCCATGCTCCTTTCATAATCCGAGCAATCGGCTTCAGCCCGTGTTCTGCAACTGCCTTTGGGCTTGCCAACACTAGAGCCGCTGCTCCATCGGATATCTGGCTACTATTGCCAGCCGTGAATATTCCATCCGGCTTAAATGCAGTTTTGAGCGCAGCCAGCTTATCAATAGTGGTATCAAACCGGATGCCTTCATCCTTTTCGATTAACTGCATTCCTTTCTTACCCTGGATCTCAATCGGCACAATTTCTTTGTTTAAGAACCCTTGTTGAGTCGCATCGCTTGCCCGTTCCTGAGAATATAGAGCGACTTCATCTAAGTCGCTTCGGGTAATTCCGTAGGCTTCTGCTAATCGCTCTGCCTGATCTCCCATCTTTTCATTAGTGGTGGGATCGGAAAGACCATCAGCGACTAAAAGATCGATGATTTGTTCTGGGGCATTCAGCAATAGTTTACAGCCCCATCTCATCCGATGAGACAGCAGCATTCCGCTTTGAGACATTGATTCCATGCCGCCTGCTAGCACGATATCGGCTTCTCCCGCCGCGATCGCCGTTGCACCACTGATCACGCTCATCATCCCAGATGAACACACCATATCCACGGCATATCCATTAGCGGTTTCTGGAATCCCCGCCTTCAATGCAGCCTGACGGGGTAATAGCTGCCCATGACCTGCCCGGAGAACATTGCCAAAAATGTATAAGTCGATCAATTCTCCAGGGATTCCGGCTCGTTCCAGCGCAGCACGCATGGCGATCGCACCCAAATCAACCGGAGAAATATCTGCCAGGACTCCTCCAAAGCGACCGAGAGGGGTGCGGACTGCTGCGATAATATAGGCTTCTTGCATAATCACTCCTCTTTAGTTATGGATTATGGAATTATTGGTATTAATCTGATGTGAAAGTTACAGCTATACGTTCAATCGATCTTCTAAAAACTTTTTCGCTTGTTCTTGACCATCTTGAATCAACTCATTGATAATGTCAGGGCTGCGATCAAGTTTGCTCTCATAGTTGAGGTTTTTCTGCAAGTTAGGAGACATTTCGATGAAGGGAATGTAGTAAGGTTTGTCTGGTTTATCAATAAATGATCGGGGAATTTTGATTGGCTCGTGAATCCCTACTTCCTGAAGAAACTCATCTTTATAGGCTCCTCTCAATAGCAAATCGTTGAGCCGTTCAATACTTTGCAGGCTTTGGAATAGAGAAACATTGCCTTCCAATTCATTACGGCGATCCAAAATATCATCTGGTGCTACAGGAATTGAATCTCTGCGGGTCGGATTCAACTTGATCACCCAAATCTCTTGAGGGATATTGTCAGCAGTCACATATGCGGCGTCGATCAATTCAGTGA
Source organism: Sivoneniella epilithica UHCC 1019 (assembly GCF_040830845.1). Taxonomy (NCBI): domain Bacteria; kingdom Bacillati; phylum Cyanobacteriota; class Cyanophyceae; order Leptolyngbyales; family Leptolyngbyaceae; genus Sivoneniella; species Sivoneniella epilithica. The sequence continues at coordinate 52,049 of NZ_JBFPDP010000014.1, read as the reverse complement.
TGGGGGGATTATCTGAAAATATCCCATCCCAATAAGCATCATCGCCAATTTCAACCGCTGGAAAAACATTGGGAATCGCACAGGATGCCAGAATATGTTCAACCTTAATCGGTTCACGAGCAGAGTCAAACATCCACAGCTTTCCGGTGAGAATGTTAACCGCACCCATAATCAGCACTGGAGACTCTGGTTGCGCCCCCCAAGAGGCGGTTTCTTGGAAATCAATGTGAGCTTCTAGGAGTTCCTGAAAGTTGGTAAATCGGCTCCGCAAACCCATCGTTGCAAAAGACATCCACTGCTTCAGCTTTGGGGATGCAGGACTGGTATTGAACTGAGGCAAGATACCTTTGCTGGTATATTCCAGAGTTTTGATGGTGAAATTATTAAACAAACGTTCTTGGGTGGTTTGGGCGGTATTGTCCTGCCAAAATTCAAGCAATCGTCGAACGGGATTCTCGCCTTTTTTCATGGCATACCAGACTAGAGCCGCGCCGAGCGCACCGCCTGAAGTTCCGCTTAAGCTGACGATCTCGTACTTGTCTTGAACATTGTTCTCAAACAGGGCTTGCAACGCACCAGCGGTAAAAGCAGCGTGGCTGCCGCCTCCCTGACACGCGATCGCAATCTTGGTTTTCATGAAAATCCTTGACAGAGTTAGTGCTGACTATACGTGAATCCGAACGAATTCAAAAGCATCTAAGATTACATTGAGCTTTCATTTTCATTGCTAAATTAGGTTTAGTTGAGTGACATCTGTGATAATTCGGAAAAGCCTATAGAGTCAATACAGCAACTTAAACGTTAATCTAAAGCATAAACATAGGAAACTTATAGGAAGACTAGATAAGTGATAAGTAAACTGCCTACTCTTTCTTTAGTTCATCTATGAATAATGAGAGTTTAACTATTAGCAAGGTTTTAAGTGTATTCCAAGCTACCAAAAATGCAGCGATTCAAGGCTTTATAGTGAGCGTGTAGTCAGTGCTTTAGTGATGCTCAATAGGCACAAATTATAAGTTGAGCATCATCGCAACTCAACTCTAAACGTCGTACAATTAATAGATAAATTTAAATATTTATGTTCAATTTTATTTGATCTATCATTTTTTATGGTGTATTGAAAGGATCAAAAAATGGCAAATGCTTGGCAAGATTTTTTCCCGAAATTTGAACCTGGTGAGGATTGGCAACAAGCCCTAAATCAAACATTTAACCACCTATGGGGCAAGGCGCTGGAGGCATCAATTGACTCACTTAGCAAAACGGCAATTAGCACGAGCAAACCCTGGATCACACTCAATCATCTCTACTGGAACTTGATATATGAGAAAACTCTAGGTCAGTTAACACAAATGCCCCTGTTGGGTCCTAGTCGTGAGTTTAATCACACGTTGATGCAGGCATTTGATGCTTGGGCAAAACTCTATCCAACGAACACAGACTATCAGTTGGTGATGGCTGAGATCCACATGCAGTCCTTGGCGGAACTGATACGAGAGTTAAACTCGCTAGCGGCAAAGGGCGAAAAAGTTGAGGATTGGCAGCAGTTCCAGCAATTGTGGAGTCGTATTGCTGACCGGGTATTTGAGCAAGCATTCTGTTTGGAAGACAACCTTAAGGTCAGAGGCAGGCTCTTGAATGCGACCAATTACTATAAACTTCGTCAGCAAGAACTGATGGAACTGTGGATGAAAAGCCTCAATCTGCCGACCCGCAGCGAAGTCGATGAAGTCCACAAGAATATCTACGAGTTGCGAAAAGAAGTTAAAACCCTGAAAAAGACATTAACTCAACACGAAGTTCAAGCGCAAGCCTACCTGTCCGAGTCAAAAGGACTACCCCCTCATTAGAAAACTATGCTGCCATTTCTGACGATGCCCATGCGGTTTGAGGATGCGGTTGAAAAGTATGCTGCGATCGCCCAAAAGATGGTCAATGGCATAGAAAATTTGAGCCACTTGCGGGAAGATGACATTAAAATTGGGGTTACCACCAAGGAGTCGGTCTATCGCGAGGACAAAATCGTTCTCTATCGCTTTCAGCCGTTAGTAGAGCAACCCTTAAATACTCCTGTTTTAATTGTTTATGCGTTGATCAATCGTCCCTTCATGGTTGATCTTCAGGCAGGGCGATCGCTCGTTGCGAATTTACTCAAGTTAGGGTTAGATGTTTACCTGATTGATTGGGGCTACCCTACTCGTGCAGACCGATGGACTAGTCTAGACGACTATATTAATGGCTATATCAATAACTGTGTTGATTTCATTAGCACGAAGCACAGTTTAGCCAAAATCAACCTCCTCGGAATTTGTCAGGGCGGCACCTTTAGCCTTTGCTATAGCGCCATTTATCCCGAAAAAGTGAAAAACCTGATTACGATGGTAACTCCGGTCGATTTTCAACGCAACCATGCGCTGTTGAATATGCAAGGAGGCTGCACACTTGGGGCAGAGGCGATCGATATCGATTTGATGGTGGATGCATCGGGTAATATTCCAGGTGATTATCTCAATATTGAGTTTTTGATGCTAAAGCCTTGGCAGCTAGGAGTTTTGAAATATCTAGATTTTCCAGAAATCATGGACAATGAAGATAAACTGCTGAATTTTTTGCGGATGGAAAAGTGGATCTTTGACAGCCCAGATCAAACGGGCGAAGCCTACCGACAGTTTCTTAAGGATTTCTATCAAGGCAATAAGCTGATCAAGGGTGAAGTGATGATCGGAGATAGGCAAGTTGATTTAAGAAATATCTGTGCGCCTGTTTTGAATCTATATGCAGAAAAAGATCACTTAGTCACGCCTGCGTCTTCTTTAGCGTTGGAACAGTATATTGGTACAACGGATTATACGGTGAGATCCTTTCCGGTCGGGCATGTTGGCATGTATGTGAGCAGTAAGGTACAAAAAGATTTACCAACCGCGATCGCAGAATGGCTTCAGGAGCGTACTGAAATATAAACTGAGGTTAGTAGTTTAGTAACTTGACAGCCATTATATTTTTTAGATAGGGTAAAATAGATAGATAGGGTAAAATAGAAAGCGCTAATCTAATGGCATTTCAGATTCTTATCCAGTGAAGTAGTGAATTAACTATAGAGTGCTTAACTTGCCGAACTTAAAGGAACTAAAGTTATGTTTGATCGAGCTAAAGAGCGGCGTGATCAGCGGCGTGAAGAACGTGAAGTATTTGGCATTCGTGGAACAGCAACCCGTTATAGAATGCGGCAAAGTTTAATCTCGATTGGCGATGATTTTTGGATTGAGAATGAGCGCGGTGAGCGCACCTTTAAAGTAGATGGCAAAATGCTGCGTGTGCGCGACACTCTTTACTTTGAAGATATGCAAGGGAATAAGGTATGCAAACTTCAGCAGAAACTGTTACGCATTAGGGACACGATGACGATTGAAGGGGAAGATGGCGAGAGTTTAGCCACCGTTAAGAAGGCGTTGATTGCACCACTGCGCGATCGCTGGACAGTAAAGGTGGGTGACGCTCCCGATCTAGAGGTAAAGGGCAATTTGCTGGACTATGAATATGAGATTGGCGATGGCGATCGCAAGATTGCGGAGGTATCGAAGAAGTGGTTTCGGATTACCGACACCTATGGTGTGCAGATCGAGCCATCTCAAAATGATATCTTGATTCTAGCGGTGACGGTTGCGATTGATATGATGTCGCATGGCTAGAAACATCACTGATTTTAGAGATTGACGTAGATAAAGACAGTAACAAAAAGAGGGTGCTGATATAGAGTATCCTCTTTTGGATTTATTATCTTGCCGACTGTTTAGCTAGCCGTAACCTTTGATGCCATTTTCTGCGTTGTTTTGAAATAGTCATCCCAAAATTGCTTCTGAGTTTCTATTGTTAATCGGGCTGTTACCTGTTGAGCGTTGATCACAGCGTTGATCAGTTCTCGCTGAAAATTCATCGTTTTCTCAAAGCTTTCAGTAGGATTTGTCTGAGTCATTCCTTGAGGAAGGCTTTGAGTCCAAGTTTCAGCTAGCTTCTTCTGCGACTCCTCCAACTCTTTTTGGGATTCCTTCCAGAGTTCAGTAAACTTTTTCTGCGACTCATTTAGTTGTGCTTGATTATCTGCAAAGTAATTACTAGTAGCAACCATTGAACCTTTACCTCCAGTATTTGAAATATTTTAAGGTGAATCTTTTTCGATTAACTCTCTCCAACTTCTCACATCTTACAGAACGTTTCAGTTAAAAACAAGATTCAATCTAGTGGATTCAATCTAGCGCAAAGCGCGATCGCACTCTATTGATTTCTGCGCCATCCATAACTCAAAATAAATAGATTGAATGACGGAATATCTCAACATCAATATCTTAATAGTCATCTCCAGGCTCATGAGAGGTCTCAGGGTCGGGTTTCAAGTCTGCACTGTCGTACAAAATCTGCATTACTCGTGAACCGGGTTCGCTCAATGCATCTCGTGCGATCGTCGCCACTTCACCTGTCACAGTTGCCGTATATTCAGCCACGATATCGCCAAAGGAATTGCGCTGGATCGCGACTTTTTGACCCGATGTTACCTTGTCTTTCAGGTCAACTAACAACTCGATGTAACCGCCAGATGTCGAACGAATCGTTTCAAACGTATCACCAAAGAAGGTTCCAGCTTCCTTTGATGTGCGATCTATCGTTCCGTCAATCACCTTATAGTGCTTGAACACATTCATACTACCTTCGACTGCCATGGCGATTTTCTGCATATCATAGCTGCGCGCACCGCCGATCTCAATCGTCATCACTGGGACATTTGCTTTAACGAACGCCATTTCCAACGTTCCGTTCTCGCCGGGATCGTTCTTGATTTGCTCAATTGGAAATAGCTCCGCGATCTGCCGAATCTCCGGCTGGCGAAGGTCAGCAAAAATAAACATTGTAAAATCGCCGCCTGTTGCTCCTGTGTGATAATCGAGCGCCACATCAACATTGTGCTTGAATAGCCGATTCCACAGGATACCAGCATGACGAGTGGGTGCATTGGTGCCCATTTCATCACCGGGCCACACGCGATTTAAGTCAATCAAGCTGCCGCCACTTTGAGCCGTGGGCCACATCCGCTGGGTATACTCTTTTGCGGGGCGGGAGAGATCGTAAACCGCGATCGCCGTCCCTGCCATTTTCGCGGGATCGAGATTCGCCATAATCCGCTGTACAGCGTTCACCGGACTCAATTCATCGCCATGCACACCAGCGGTTAATGAAATGCGCTTCCCCTCGCGATCGCCCTTCGCCACCACAATCGGCACATACCAATGTTGACCCGTGCCCATCTGCACACCCTGGAAGAAAAAGCGATATTTCTTGCCCGGTTCAAGATCATTGACATTGAGATAGCTAATAACTGCCGTACCCTGAATTGTGTCACCCGTGTAGACCGTAGCCGATTCAGCCGAAATTGATTGGTTCACAAGACCCATCCTCACAACAAAAGTATATTCGGATTAAAGTCCCTCTCCTACTCTGGGAGAGGGATTTAGGGTGAGGGCTATGCGTTAAAGACAACCCGCCACTGCTACCGTATATCTAGCACCCACGGATTGAAGTCCACCAATATTAGTATTCACTTGAAAGGGTTGCAGATCGCTTCGAGGCGACGTGTCAACCACTACGACCTTATTTGCGGTAAATCGCCGCCCTCGCTCTCTATAAAACTGATCAATCGATTCATCAGGATATTTCAACGTCATATTGACACTGTATTCTGCGTCGGTATGAGGCATGAAAACGACCCGATAAGTTCTGAAAGCTTGACCGCTCGGAACAAACCAATCAGTATTCCAATTATTCCGCACCCCAACACTAGGAAGTGGACCCGGTATCGGCACTCTCAGCCCTGGCACAGAGGCGGTTTTTGTGACTGTACTGCCCTCTCCGCCCACTAGCGGCAGCGGTCTACAGTTAGTTGGCAAAGGGGGTAAAGGGGCATCTTTCTGTTCAGCCGTAGCAGGCGCTTTAGTCTGCGTTGCTGCGGGTTGTGCTTGAACTAAGACACTAAAACTAAAGGGTAAGGTGAGAAGCCCAATGACAGAAAAACGCCTAGACATATCATTCAACCTTTATCTACTTTAATAGTACCTCTACCATAATCCTCGGACAGTTTGAGAGACAAAGCGCAAAACGCCTATTCCCTGCTCGGTTTTGTAAAAGATCTGTAGTCCCTGATCATTCACTTCATAGCGCTGTGCGGTTTGTAATGCCTTCAGGAACCTAGCTTCCTGAGTCATCACCCCCTCTTCACAGGCTTTGCGAGTGCTGGCAAGAGGATCGATAGTCAACTGATTGCCTTTAGTTTTGAACCCACCATTAAAACGGTTGCAGCCACCCGAACCCGTGACGCGATCGCCCGAAAAGTCTGCGGTGATGTCTGTTGAGGGTAACATCGGAGTTGGAAACGGCGGCTCGGTCATGTTTGCCAATCGCCAACTGCCAGTTAGCGCTGAAGATTGAGCGATTTGCCGAGGCATTTTTTCTAATGAATCCTGTGCCATTACAGAGCTTGTGGTGGTTACTCCAATAGAACCAATGATGAGAGTCACGATGCAACTAGTGAGTGAGTTGAACGAAATTTTATAGTTCATTTGATGTCCTGAGATTACTATTTTCTAGGTTAAGCTCATTGATATGTCTGTTGATTGGGTGTGTAGAACCGATACAAGAAATGATCTACATCCCCAATCAAATGCTAAAAACTACGCGATCGCCGCTATCAGGCTGGTTCTTACTCTCCTAAAACTATCTGACACCCTGAAATCGAGTCGTTGTAGACTTGATAGCCATATCACAATAGCTGGAGACGACGCGCGAGTCGAGAACCTCAATCCGGCAACTACCAATTGCGGGCAATGCATTATTCAAGGTGGCGGAAGAGGCAAGGTTTCGGACTCTGCCAGTCAAGATAAAGCCATTACGAAGGGTTTGTGTCCGAGTTTCAGTGCCACCATATTCCATTTTTAATCCAAGCAGGGAAGGCGTTTCCAGCCTAAACGTAAAATTATTTCCCATACGGGTTAAGGTTGCGTTCGTCTGCCGCCCTTGGGTAAAGATGGAGCCTGATGCAATGCCTCTGTTCTGATAGGTGCGTCCTCTGGGGGGAGGCGTGGGAGTAGGAGTAGGAATGGGGGTTGGCGTGGGGGTCGCTTGGGAAGTAAACCGGAGGACGGCGGTGCCTTGAGGTGTTCTATAGTTAATTTGCAATCCGTCGCGATTGACTTGATAGCGTTGTGCTGCTTGTAAGGCTGTGAGGAATGTAGATTCCTGCGTCATAACGCCCGCTTCACAAGCCATAAAGGTGGTGGCAAGGGTGCCGATGCTCAGTTGATTTCCCTGGGCTGTTCTGTAAGTTCCATTAAAACGATTACATCCTCCTGAACCCGTAATCCGACCTGCTGAAAATTCTACGGTCTGTTCAGTTGAGGGCAACATCGGCATAGGAGAGCCGGGCTGAGTCATATTTGCTAAGCGCCAACTGCCTTGAATTGCGCCGGATTGGGCAACGAGGACTGAGGGTTTTGCTGCGGAGTTCTGCGCTAGTATAGGATTTGCGATCGCCACTCCCACTGAGCCAACAACGAGAGTCACGATGCAGCCAGTGAGTAGATTAAACGAAATTTTAGGGTTCATTTTTTGTACCGAAATTACTACTTTTTGAATCAAACTGATTGATGTTTCTAATATCTCTTACCATAAGCGCCTGACAGTTTGAGAGGTAAAATGTTTTTAATGCCTTTTACCATAAGCCTCTGACGGTTTGAGAGGTAAAGCGTAAAATCCCCGACTCTTGAGCGGTTTTATAAAAGATCTGTAATCCCTGATTGTCTACTTCATACCGCTGCGCGCCCTGTAATACTTTCAGATATTGGAACTCTTGATCCATAGATTGTTCGCAAGCCCTTCCAGTAGAGGCAAGGGCACCAATACTTAATTGACTCTCTTCGGTGGTGATGAAATAAAGACTTCCAGTTCATCCCACACACCAAAACAACAGATCTTGTATCAAGCTACTCTATAAAAATAAGAAACTTATAGGACTGATTCCATTTGCGGATCTAAACTCATGCGATCGCTTTGTTCTATCTAAAAATGATGCGTTACGCTGCGCTCAAGACATCCTACTCTAACCTTGAGACCTAACCCCAAACCACTTTCGGTAAATCTTCCCATAGGTGCCGTTTTCCTTGAGGGTCAAAATGGCTTGATTGATCGGTTTACGGTAAGGGCTATTTTTCGGCATGACGATCGAATAAAACTGTTCTCGAAAGGGTATTCCTACAATCTGAACTTTGCCTTGCCCTTCATGGGCAGCGTGGTAAAGCAGTAATGGGCCGGGCGCAACGACGGCATCCACTTTTTTAGCCAGCAGTGCTTCATAAGCAGATTCAGGCTGAGAGAACTCAATCACTTGTTGAAGGTTTTGTCTCTGCAAATAATCGATCGCTTCGGGGTCTGCAATCACGGCAACTGGACGGTCTTGTAAATCGACTAATCCTTGAATATTACTTTGAAGTTCTTGAACCGTTAATTCGGCAGTAATGATCGCTGTGAAATAGGTGATGAAGATAATGCCAACAAACACCCAAAATAACGCTACGATTCTTGCTACAGTTCCTTTCGGCATGTCCTCCGCCTGCCCGACTAGAGCCAAGAGTGTCCACCAAAGCGCTTGGAAGATGCCGGGTATGTAAGATGGATTATCAATCAATTCTGGATTGTTGCGTTCAAAATACCAGAGGATATGTACTGGAATCAGCATCAATAGGGCAACAATACCAAATAACCGGAGAAGACTTGGATCAAGCAGTCTTTGCAAAACTCCTCGTTCTGCGTTTCTAGATTGTTCACCCTCAGCCAGCACCATAATTTGCAACTCACTGGAGAGAACTGGATAGGAGAAATCGAATTCCTGTTCTCGTTGTTTGGTGATGGCGATCGCGGCAATGCCTAAATCAGCCTGCCCCAACCGAACCGCATTCAGAATTTCAGGTATATCTGAATAGGTTTTTAGATCTGCCTTGCGCTGCAATTGTTCTAAAATATTCCGTCCAATATCTACACTAAATCCAACGATTTTCTCATTTTCTTTAAAGACATCGGGGCGAATCAAGCGGGTAGCAATTCGCAGCGGTGGAGCAGGGCTTGAGAGAGAAGTCGGCGGAGATTGCGTGTAGGCAGGGAATACAGCTAGCACCAACAGCAGAAAAAGTGTGGCTCCGATGCTGTGCCCTAGTGTTGAATGCGATGGAGGGCGATCGCCTTGATTGATCAACCCAGAAGTTAGAGAACGCTTAATTTTCACGATCTATTGAAGCGAAACAGTCAGATAATCTGTGTGTAGAAATACCTTATCAGATTGTCGCATTTCAATAGATTGAGTCCTTACACAACCCATTAACCCAAAAAATGGTGGGTTGGCAACCCGATCGCTGGGGTAGGTAAACAAAATAGATCTCCGGCAAAGAAACCCTGTTGAATTTCTTTCTGGCTCAACCCCACGGATGCCGAGGTGATATACAAATCCGTCAGATGAGTGCCTCCGAAAGTAACACAGGTTGGGCGTTGAACCGATACTTTGACTCGCGAAATTTCCTGACCGTTGGGATTAAAGCAAGCAATGCACCAGCCATTCCAAAGGGCAGACCAAATATTTCCTTGCCCGTCGATCGCCAGCCCATCGGGTTCGGCAATTTCATCACTCAGGTCAATCAATACCCGGCGATCGTGAATGCTTCCTGTTTCTGCCTCAAAGTCATAGGCATAAATTTTACGTTGGGCAGAGTCGGTTAAATAAAACGTTGCGCCATCGGGACTCCAGCCTAATCCATTGGAAATAGTTAGCCCCGTTTCCATCGTATGCAGGGAACCGTCTGGATCATAGCGATAGAGTTCTGCTTGCCCTTGCTCCTCGCTAATAGAACCAATCCAAAAGCGCCCTTGAGCATCACATTTGCCATCATTGAAGCGAGTATTTTCATAGGGAAACTCAATGGAGTGGATGGTGGTCACTTCGCCTGTGGCGGTGTTGAGAAATGCCAGACGATCGCGTAGCGCCAACAGCAAGCGATCGTGTCCAGCTAGGGCGATCGCGCTCACCAAATTACCGACATCAAAGTAGCGATCATCCCCAGTGGCAGGGTCGAACTGGTGAACGCGATGATTGTGGATATCCACCCAAAAAAGTTGCTGAATAGCCACATCCCAAACAGGTCCCTCACCTAATCGGGCACGGGCTGTGAACACATTTTGAACCGATGAATTCATAAGATCATTACCCCATTTTTCAGAGATTACTTAAACAGATTGCTGGATATCAAAGACGTGGTATCCCCATCTCGGCAGATCGAAATATAGACCTGAAATCAGGCGATCGCCGGGACGCTGATAAACAATGGGACTCATTAAATCTTTGAGAGAGTAGATTTTGTCGGCTAAATCAGGATAGGGCAACGTGATGTAACACTGGCTCGGATGAGGCGCATAGTTGACGAGGATCAACAATCGTTGGTTTTCAGCCCCTTCCCAGGTGAAACCAATAAAATCATTTGAGGTTTGGTTATCATTCCAGGCAGGAGTGCAGGTGAGCAGTTGCCAGGTGCCCGATCTCAAAGCTGGCAGCCGCAGACAGGCTAACAGTTTGCGATAAAAGGTGTGGAGTTCTGGGTCAATCGGTTCGGTGGGTCCGCGCTGGAGATGCACTGAAATTTTATGCTTCCAGCCTTCAAGCTGCCCGTGGTGAAAAAAGCGCAAACCGGGGCTGAGAAAGGTGAGAATGGCGGCGGCACGATGTACCTCGGTTGGAAAGGTTCCGGCGGCGCGGGCTTCGTCGTGGTTTTCCAGAAACCGAGCAGATTGGGTCTGATAGTCTAAGTCTGCCCAGAAGTGTTCGCGCACGGGCTGAGCGTGTTGTTCGAGCAGGCGATCGTAAAGCCGCTTGTCATAGGTGTAGTCGAACCCGCACTGTTGCAGCGATCGCTCCAGATCCCAGTAGACTTCTGCCATGAACACAAAGCTGGGATGCTGGTGTTGCACTTTTTGAATCGCAGGTTGCCAGAAAGGTTCGGTTGCCATGCCCCAAACTGCCTCAAAAATCTCTGGCAGCATCAGCATCGCCATATCGCAGCGCACACCGTCGCACAATCCGGCAATGGTGAGCAACTCGCCCAGCATGGCAGCTTGAAGCGCGGGATTTCCGTAGTTCAGTTGTAGCGTGTCAGACCAACCGGAAAAGTAGGGATCGCGTCCATAGGCAAAAATAGTCTCACCAGTCGGTAGGGGCATCCGGCAGTAGTTTTGCGGTTCTTTCGCCAGCAATTCCTCGGTTCCCTGGACAAAAAAATCAGGATGAGTTTGTACCCAGTCATGATCAGGAGCCATATGATTTGGCACAAAATCTAGCATCAGTTTGAGTCCGCGCTGATGCAGGCGATCGCGCAGCCGTTCCATTGCCCCGTTGCCCCCCATGCGATCGCTGACAACGTAATCCTGGATGGAAAAACAAGAGCCGCACACATCGTCATCGCACAAGTCAACCAGCAGTTGCCGATAGTCTTCTAGCCACACCCGATTGGATAGAGAGATGGTGCGCCCTGCCTCTCCCATCTGCCACACTCCTAGGAAATAAACCCAATCAAACCCTAAACTGGCGATTTCATCGAGGGCGGCATCGGGAATATCGTCTAGGGTTGCTGGACGGTTCAGTTGTTTAGAGAGCAACTGTATCCAAACACGGGTGTTGACTTGATAAAGTGTGGGATAAGTCGATGTTGGCATACTCGGAACCTCTAAGTATGTTAGTGCCCCGGCAATGTTTGGGCGAACACATTTTTGGAATGATTGAATCACTTAAAAATCACTGGTAGGGGCACCTCTTGTGGGTGCCCTCAACCACAAGAGGTGCCCCTACTGACACCAATGATGAACCGTGCGATCGCCTGGGTCACTTACTCTGCCAGCCCTTCAACCGGATATTTTGCCAGTTCGCCCGGTGCGACCGTGTTCATTACGGTTTCGGGGGTAAAGTAGCCTAATGCCTGGATAATTCGGGCAATGCAGCCCGTCCATCCCGTTTGATGACTAGCGCCAATTCCGGCTCCGCTATCTCCATTGAAATATTCGTAGAACAGAATCAAATCACGCCAGTGAGGATCGGTTTGGAACTTCTCCGCAGCCGTGCCATAGACAGGGCGACGACCCGATTCATCCTTGAGGAAAATCCCCGCAATTCGTTCACTAATACACTGAGCCACGGTAAACAGCGTTACCTGATTGCCTGATCCGGTGGGGTATTCAATAGTAAACGCATCGCCGTAATAGCTATAGAGTTGCAGCAGCGATCGAATGAGCAATAGGTTAACAGGCATCCAGATAGGACCACGCCAGTTGGAATTCCCGCCAAACATGCCAGAGGTGGAGTCACCAGCAACATAGCCGACTTTAAACTCTTGTCCTCCATGGTAGAAGCGATAGGGATTATCCAGGTGATAGCGGGAAAGGGAACGAATGCCGCAATCGCTGAGGAATTCAGACTCATCCAGCATTCTAGAGAGAACCCGTCGCAGTTTGTCTTCGTTCAAGACCGATAGCATCAGCCGATTTTGTTCGCCAGGTTTAGAGGGCAGATGCACATTTTGAGTTAGCTCAGGATGACGCATGATAAACTCTCGTGCCCGTGCTTTGAAGCGGGGCAGCTTTTCAAAGGCTTCACTGGGGAAAACAGCAACCGCCATCAGCGGCAATAAACCTACCAGCGATCGCACCTTTAAGCGCGTTGAGTTGCCATCGGGCAAGCGCAACACATCGTAGAAAAAGCCGTCTGCCTCATCCCACAGTTCATCGCAGTGGTCACCAATCCGATCCATGGCTCCCGAAATCCACATTGTATGTTCAAAGAACTTGATGGCAAGGTCTTCATAGATGGAATCATGGAGTGCTAACTCGATCGCAATCTGGAACATTCGCTGACTGAAGAACACCATCCAAGACGTCCCGTCGGCTTGTTCTAGATGCCCCCCGGTGGGTAAGGGGGAACTGCGATCGAACACACTGATGTTATCCAGACCCAAAAAGCCACCTTGAAACAAATTGTTGCCGCCTTCATCTTTGCGGTTGACCCACCAGGTGAAGTTAATCAGCAATTTGGAAAAGGCATATTTAAGGAATTCTAGATCGCCCTCGCCATTGTTGCGTTCGCGATCGCGGGTATAGATTTCCCAGGTGGCAAAGGCATGAACAGGCGGATTTACATCACCAAAGTTCCACTCATACGCTGGAATTTGACCATTGGGATGTAGATAATCTTCCCGCAACATCAACATCAATTGATCTTTCGCAAAGTCGGGATCGATCAAACTAATGGGGATGACGTGGAAAGCGAGATCCCATGCGGCATACCAGGGATATTCCCACTTATCCGGCATGGAAACAATATCGTCGTTATACATGTGAAACCAATCGTTGTTCCGCACATGTTTACGATTAGATGGAGAAGTCCAAGGTGTAATATTGCGCTCTCGCAGCCATTGATCCACGTCGTAGTAGAAGTACTGCTTTGTCCACATCATCCCTGCCAAAGCTTGCCGCATCACATTGGCGCGATCGCGATCGGCTTGAACTGCTGGCGGAATCACCGTGGCATAGAACTCATCGGCTTCTTGAACACGAGCCGCAAACTGCTGATCAAAAGTGCCAAATGGCTGCCCCACTTGAGCCGGAGCTTGATTAGTCAAACGGAAGCGCAAAACCTTCGTTTCTCCGGCTCCAACCGTGACTTCGTAATGGGGCGAAACTTTGGTGCCCACATCGCTCGGATTCACAGCATTCTGTTGACCCTGCACAACCGCGTTGTTGATGCCGTCTTTAACATAGGGACTGGCATTGGCAGTATTAAACAACCGCTGATTGTTCGTTTCATTCTCCGTGAACAGTAGAGGAGCGACTCCATCACAGTAGAAGTAATAGTCTTTAACATATTTATCGAGCAAGGTATCCGTAATCTGGGCATGGATCACACTGTTGCCCGTGCCCTCGATCTTAGTGAACACTGGCTTGGCACCGCCAACCGCCCAAGTCCAGGTATTGCGAAACCACAGAGTCGGCAGCACATGAATTGGAGCCGCTTCTGGTCCTCGATTGGCAATGCTAATTTGAATGAGAATATCCTCGACATCGCCTTTGGCATATTCAACAAACACATCAAAGTAGCGATCGCCCTCAAAAATGCCCGTATCGAGTAGTTCATACTCCAGTTGATAACGATCGCGATTTCGGTTCGTCTCAACGAGATCATTGTAAGGAAACTCTGCCTGGGGATATTTGTAGAGATACTTCATGTACGAATGAGTCGGCGTACTATCCAGGTAGAAGTAGTACTCTTTCACATCTTCGCCGTGGTTGCCTTCGCTGTTGGTCAACCCAAACAACCGCTCTTTGAGAATCGGGTCGTTGCCGTTCCAAAGCGCCAGTGCAAAGCAGAGCAGATTATGGCTATCGGTGATGCCGCCCAACCCATCTTCGCCCCAGCGATAAGTCCGCGATCGCGCATGATCATGGGGAAAATAACCCCAGGCATTGCCATCAGAACTATAGTCTTCGCGCACCGTGCCCCACTGCCGTTCACTTAAATAGGGTCCCCATTTATACCAATCGGCTTCGCCAGTGCGGATTTGCTTCAACCGTTGCTCTTCTGCGCTCATCCCTATCTCCTGATGACTTTTGATCTTTAAAAGCTCAATTTAGTCAATATCGTATTACATATCTGCTCGATAATTGTGCCGAACCGCCCAAGGGATCACAATCATCCAAACGCCTGTAAACATCAAATTTATCCCAACGAACACTCCCAGTATCCAGGCTGCGCTAAAGGGCCATTGATAAAAAATCAAAATTCCCAACACGATCGCCAACAAACCGCTGACCAACGTCCAAACCCAGTTTGCCTCTGGACGCGCCTTGAATGCTGCAATCACCTCCAGAATGCCCTGACCCACAATGGCAATCCCAAAAGCAACAGTGAGCGTCAGCGCAGCCCCAAAAACATTGCTCAGCAGCAAAATTCCAGTAATCACATAGAGAATTCCAATCAGTAGCTTTAACAAGAAGCCGCGATCTTGTCGAGATTGAATCGCGTAGACAATGCGAATGATTCCTGCAAATAAGAAAATCCAGGAAAAAACACGCGCCACAGCGACTGTTGCCATAAAGGGTTCCACGATCGCGGCAAGTCCCAACAGCAGCATCACAACACCTAGGGCAATAAACCAACCTGAGTTTTGCCGGACTTTACGAATCACTTCAGCTTCCATCATCGTCACTCCAATAGGAATTTACGCTAATCTAAACATCCTAGGCAGACCATGCTTCTCGAAAATCGGCATAGAGAGTCAACCCGCCATCAATGAACAAGGTTTGTCCGGTGATATAAGCGGCTTCATCCGAGGCGAGGAATGCTACCCCTGCTGCCACTTCTTCAACGGTGCCGGCTCGTGCCAGAGGAATATGGCTTTCAACAACGGCTTTCTTTTCTGGATTGTCGATCCAATCTTGATTGATCGGCGTGATGGTGGCACCAGGGGCGATCGCGTTCACCCGAATGCCGCGTGCTGCATATTCCAACGCTAATGTTTTTGTCAGATTTTCCATACCGCCCTTGCTAATGGTATAGCTGGCATACAACGGGCGCGGAATGATCTCGTGAACACTGGAAACGTTGATAATGATGCCAGGGCGATCGCGATCCAAGCAATGCTTGATCAGTTCTCTAGCGCACAGAAACGCGCCCCGTAGATTGACCGATAAAACCTGATCAAACGCTTGGGCAGTCACTTCATGGGAAGGACATTCTTTTTGAATCCCCGCATTATTCACCAAAATATCGAGGCTACCAAACATCTCAATTGTTTTATTAACCATATTGAGGATGTCTTCTTCCTTGGAAACATCGCCTTGAATCAGCAGTGTTTTTACGCCGCTGCCATCCTCTGAGCGAGGGGCTTTCTGCATGGCTAGGCGCTCGGTTTCTTTGGCTTCCTCTGCTCCTTTGCGATAGTTGATCACAATGTTGCAGCCTTCTTGGGCAAGCCGAATGGCGATCGCCTGCCCGATTCCTGAACTTGCCCCCGTGATCAGGGCGGTCTTTCCAGCTAATCCTTTCATGATCGCCACTCTTAATAAAAAATTAGATTGATTAGGCAATATTAAAGTATAAATTGAGCCATCACTGCCCTACTGGAGTAAGTCAAGGCTAGACAATCCTTAGCAGTCAATTGGAGCAACAGCCTAAGATTAAACTGGGAAGTTATATGAAAGCAATATGAAGAAAGCAATATGAAAAAGAAAATGTTTTGATTGACCACTTTTGAATTCATCCTGGAGTCATTCTGTTGCCCCAGTGTCCAATCCTGCGATCGCTGACTCTAAATAGTTTTGCACCATAATCGCAATATTTAACGGGATAGACCCCTGCTTGAATGACTATGACAATCACATCCATTTTGCGTAACGTCCGTACTAGAGTCAATTTGTTACGCCAACTTGTTGTGTGCATCACAATACTAATGGTGCTAATCGGCGAGATGATGAACTTCGCGATCGCCCCCCCAATTGCTTTAGCACAGTTGCCCTCTCTCACAGCGCCGAATGCAGCCCCGCCGCTTCCTAATGGTGTTGAGCGGCGAGGCTCATTAGAATCGACTGGGGTGCGGCTTGATGGGCAAGAACTGTTTAAGATTGCGTCTCCGGCGGTGGCGAATCGCACCGAACCTGGCGATCAGATTCCGGTCGAAGTCCGTGCTAGGCAAATAGAAGCCAATTTGGAACAACTGGTGACTGGAAATGGATTGCCGGATGGAACCGTGCTCGATCCCAAAACGCTGGAGGTCGTGATTGAGACCGTCAACAGGCAGCCTGTTCTGTTTGTCAACGATGCCACCCTAGCTGAACCGAAAGTATTGCTCACCGTAACGGATGCGGATGCTCAATATGCTTCAGTCAATAAGACCCGATTGGCATCGCGATGGCAAGAAACTTTAGAAAGTGAACTTCGGCAAGCACTTGAATTACGCAAACCCGAAGCGTTGCAGCAACAAATTGCTACCGTGGTCAAAGTCTTAGGCACAAATGTACTGTTAACGCTGATATTGGGGGCAGCTTGGGCGCTTTTTGAACAACGCAAACAACGGCTGGAACAACGACAGGCAGCAGAATCTGTATTGATTCGCACTCAAGAACTCGCGCTTGTAGAGGCATTAGATGTAGAGGTATTGGATGTTGAACTATCGGACTTAGAGCCAAAGTTGCGATGGCTTCAGGCGCTGCGTCAGCATTTCAGCTTGCAACGACGACTAGAAACGGTTCGGTTTATGCGATGGTTGCTATTTTGGGCGATCGCCTTTGTCTGGGTGATTGGGCTTGCCTACAGTTTCCATACCTTTCCTCAGACGCGCCAGTTTGCCAAAAAGGTCATTGCTACCCCGATTGTATTGCTCATGACCTGGTTCTTGACTGGGTTAACGAATCGGCTAACCAATCTGCTCGTAGATCGCTTCATTCAAGGTCGAGAGCAAGAGCAATCCTTACCTGCCGCAACGCTTCAGCGAATTTCCACGATCGCCAACGTGATTAAAGATCTAAAAGTGGCGTTACTCTACTCGGTGGCGATTCTTGGGGTGCTTCAATGGCTAAATTTATTACCCGGATCGATCCTAACGCTGGGGGCGTTAGGTGCCTTGGCGATTTCATTTGCGGCGCAAAGCTTGCTCAAAGATTTGGTAAATGGATTTCTAATTTTACTAGAAGATCAGTTTCGGATTGGCGATAACATCCGAGTCGGCAGCATCTCTGGGATAGTGGAAAATCTAAATTTGAGGGTTACCCAAATCCGCAGTGACGAAGGCGGTTTGATCACCCTGCCGAATAGCTTAATTGCTGAGGTGGAAAACCGATCACGCACTTGGGCACGCGCCGATTTTCGGATTGAGGTCGCCTACCATACTAATGTTGATCATGCTCTTGCGGTGGTTCGGGAAACGGTCGATCGCATGGCACAAGATTCACAGTGGCAATCTATGATCTTGGATACTCATGAACTATTTGGAGTGGATCAAATTTCCCATACTGGAATTGTGATTCGCATCTGGATTAAAACGGTTCCAGCAATGCAGTGGGCGATCGCTAGAGAATTGCGTCGTCGGCTCAAAATTGACTTTGATCGCCACCAGATTCAAATTGGGATTCCTCAACAAATCATGGTGGAGAAAGGTTCTGGCACATCTAACCCGGTTGAACTGCCGCAAACGAGTGAATAGGTTTAAAGGGTGACTAAGCCAGTTTTATTCAATACGAAGAATAGAGTGAAGTTAACCAGTGTGAGCGCGATCGCCCCCAGAATCGCACTACCAACCCCCCACTTCAACCGAAACCCTTCAACTAACCAAGCCGCAAACCCAAAAATCAGAATATTACCGATCAGCGGAATTAGACCCAAACTCAGAATCGCCGGAACTGCCCGCAACCACGTAGGAATCAAATTATACAGTCCATCAAATGCACCAATAATTGCGCCTGCAATCAGCGCCTTAATGGGATGATCAATCTCAACACCAAAGGGCAACTTAGAGATAATCAACAAACTTATTGCGGTCACAACGATAGCAATCAAAAAACCTAGCATTCGTTGACTCCTTTCTTTAGAGTTCAATAACAATTAAGCGGCAACTAAGGATATTTAACTCCTCCAATAGTTTTGAACACTACTAGGGCTTAAAGTGCAACGCTTTATCAATTGATGACAATGCCCCAGATTCTGGACGGCTGACCCGTTCGCCGCCAATCCCAAACCGTCCCTCTTCTTTAACCGCTTTGGCAACCTGAGTGGCGATCGCCAAAATCCATTGCTTAAATTCCTCTGCCTGCGTTACGGGAACTTTAGACATCAAAATAGAACTCACCTGATTGAAATGAGCGATCGCTTGTTTTTGCCCATCAGACGTACTACTAAAATTTTGAATAGTTCCGATCAACTCAAATTGTTGCTTTAATAACAACTGCTCACCTTGAAGCGACTCTTGAGCAACAACCTCATTTAGGGAAGCAATCACCGACTTGACTAGATCACTAGAAATATCCTGCCGTTGCAGTTCGGTTGCCAAAATTTGAACGGCTGCCTGCATTTCTTTTAAAAGGGAAACCACATCGGTTTTGTCTGCAAGAATCACCGTCAAAATAGCTTGCTTAGGAGTTTGCAACAGAGTTGCCCATTCACTATCTGAAAAATACTGTTGCTTGATCATGAAAATCCCCTACGGTCTACTAAACTGCAACCCAAAATATTAATATAAAACTTACAAAAGAAATATATGAAAGTTATAGGAAAAGTCTAGTTTCAGCCCAAACTAATCCGTTAGTGTCATTCAGTCAGTGTCCGCGATCGCACCGACTCCTTGGGGTTGCCAGCCAATCTACATTTCGTTACACCCACAAACTTCCTATGAGTTTCATATAACCATAGATTATGATTCACACCGTTACTTTTAACAGATCCGCTGTTTATCCCTTTTGTTTTAGAAGTGAGGTTTCCGATGATTTCTAACCGTGTGCCCAAAATTTTTCTGGCTGCATTGCCCTTGTTTCTCCTCGTAAGCTGCGGCAGTCCATCCACTCCACCCGCCGCCACTACCCAAGACCAAAAAGCTCAACTCTGTACCGATTTGGCACGATTTAATACCGCAGTTGCCACCCTCGCAAGCATGAGTCCTAGTTCCACCGTTGGTGATTTGAGAGCGGCGCGTGATCAAGTCAAAACAACGTTTGCCACTGTTAAAACCACGGCTGCTGGCGTTAAAGACTCAAAAGTTGAGGATTTAGATAGGGCGCAACAGGACTTGGATAAAGCAATTACCAGTGTCCCAAATACCGCAACACTCAAACAAGCGGTGACATCAGTGACTCCGCAAGTAAAAGCAGTTCAAACGGCTGAAGCCACAATGAAAGCGGGTTTAAGCTGCCCTTAATCAACCTAATGATCAAATAATGCGGTTGATCAAATAATGCGGTTGATCAAATAATGCGGTTGATCAAATAATGCGGTTGATCAAATGAGGTTCAGCAGCCAAACTGAAAGCGCGATCGCTAAACGGTGAATGAACCTCATTGTGGGAAAACTACTACAGCCACTTAACATCATCTCGATAGGAAACCCTCATGATCACTCGTCAAGATCTGAAGCAATTGCAATCTTTAACCCAAGTTCCTGCCCTTTCCATTCTGTTGCCTACCCATCGAACGTTTCCTGAGAACAAACAAGATCCGATTCGGGTCAAAAACTTGGTAGATGAAGCAACGGCTCGGCTTGCCGAAGAATTTTCTGACCGCGAGTTGAGTCCGCTACTCCAGCAACTCGAAACGCTCGTAAGCGAAATTGATTACCCCCATACCCTAGATGGGTTGGCTTTGTATGTTAGCCACGACTTCGCCAAACTTTATTACCTGCCGTTTCCCATCCCCGCACGAGTGGTGATTGATCAAACGTTTGCGACCCGCGATTTGGTCTATGGAATGCATCGGGCGCAGCGTTATTGGGTCTTGCTGTTAAGTCAGGCATCTACTCGCCTGCTGGCTGGAACGGGAGAGACGCTGGAGGAAGTTGAAGACAAGAATTTTCCCATGGAAATGACCGGACCTGGGGGCACTACTGCGCTGCCGTTTGACTCTGATTCTAGCTATTTAGATGATCGCCATCGCCGATTTTTTCAGCAGGTAGACAGTGCTTTCACCGAATATGCCCAAGATGAGGCGCTACCGTTAATTGTCGGCGGGGTGGTTCGCCAAGTCTCCTTTTTTCAGGAGGTTTCGCAACATACTTCTGCGATCGCAGGCACCATCAGCAGCAATTTTGATAAAGCAACAGTTTCTGAACTGTCTCCTCAAATGTGGGAGATTGTGCAGACGGTGAGGGTGGAACAACGGGTGGCTGCACTGCAAGCGTTGGATGATGCCATCAGCGCTCAACTGGTTGTCTCGACGATCGAAGAAGCGTGGCAGATGGCGCAGGCAGGTCGCGGCAAGCTGCTTTTGGTTGAGAAAAATTACCATGTGCCAGCGATCTTAAATGAAAGCGGCAAGTTTGAGTTGGTAGAAGAAGTGGGCGGCTCAGATGTGATGGATGATGCGGTGGATGAAATTATTGAAGCCGTGTTGGCAATGGGAGGGGAGGTTGCGATCGTCGATGATGACGCATTAGCGGATCATCAACACATTGCTTTAACGTTGCGTTATTAAACGGACTTGCGGCTCATGCTTGATCAAACAACCCAATCCTCACCGATATCAACAGGGCACTTACCCTCTAGCGATCGCGTAACCACCTTGGTAGCGCAGGCACGCGATCGCTTCCATTCGGTTGATCAAGGGAAAGTCGCAGACTATATTCCGGCGCTGGCTCAGGTGTCCCGTGAGTTGTTTGGTGTTTGTGTGGTTGGGGTAGATGGCTCGATTCATGCGGCTGGAGACACCGATTATCAGTTCTCGATTCAAAGCGTCTCTAAACCTTTTGTGTTTGCTTTGATTTGTCAGGTAATAGGTGAGGATGAAGCCCGCGCCAAACTGGGAGTGAACAGTACTGGACGGGCGTTTGATTCGGTGATTGCCATCACGAAAATCAATCAAGGAACCAGTAACCCGATGGTGAATGCAGGGGCGATCGCGGCGACCAGTTTGGCACCGGGCAACACCGCAGCAGATAAGTGGCAGTTCATTCAAACCGAACTGTCACGATTTGCAGGCAGACCTCTCACTTTAAACGAAGCCGTTTATCAATCTGAAGCCGCCACCAATCAACGCAACCAAGGCATTGCCAAATTGCTTCAAGCCTACGATCGCATCTTTTTCGACTCAACTGAAGCAACCGACATCTACACCAAACAATGTTCGCTCAACGTCACTGCAAAAGATCTAGCAGTTATGGCGGCAACCTTGGCAAACGGCGGCGTGAATCCGCTGACCCAAGAGCGCATTATTGATCCGGTTCACTGCCAGCATGTCTTAGCTGTCATGGTCACCGCCGGACTTTACGAGAATTCGGGCGACTGGCTCTATGAAACTGGATTACCCGGCAAAAGTGGGGTCAGTGGCGGCATGGTCACCGTATCTCCAGGAAAGGGCGGACTGGGAACCTTTGCACCCCCGCTTGATGAAGCTGGCAACAGCGTTAAAGGTCAACTTGTGACTCAATTTTTGTCTGAACAACTGGGACTAAACTTATTCGCATCACAGCCCCTTTATTGATTGCAACTAATTTTTTTGTGTGCAGATGGTAGATTCATATCAACAAGCTCATTTCACCAAGCGAGGTTCATACGATGACTACTGATTTTCAATCTGATATAGATATCAAGAAATCGACAAGTTGGGTCATTGCCCTCAGCATTGCTTTGATCATTCTTGGCATTGTGTCAATCATACTTCCAGCGTTTGCCTCAGCATTTTTCACCTCCTTTATTGGTTGGATTGCGCTGATTAGCGGCATTGTGATGATTGTCCAATCGTTTATGTCAAAACCAGTGCGAGGATTTTGGCTGAATTTAATCGTGGGAATTTTCTACGCCATTGCTGGGGTCTATATTCTGTTTAACCTAGGAGCCGCCATACTGGCATTGACCTTTGCCTTTGGCATTCTGTTCGTCGTTGAAGGGGTTTACACCATCATCATGGCGTTTACGAACAAAGCGGGTCACAGTATGTCGTGGTTGGTGGCGCTTAATGGAATCATTACGTTGATTCTGGGCATCATGGTGCTGAATCGGTTTCCCTTCAGTGCAATTTGGCTGATTGGCTTGTATGTAGGAATTAGCCTATTGATGAGCGGCATCTCTTTGTTAGCCTCGGCTCTAGCGATTCGGAAGGTAATGGCTGCGTAGCCCCAATTCCTGTCAGGGCAGGTTTAGCAAAAAAGTTAGCTTAGCTCAAGAACTTCGGCAAAATCTGCCCCAACCTAGCGATATTTCTTAGAAATCATCTAGGCAAAACCATGAAGAAAAGCGATCGCATCTTTAACGAAACTTACAAAATTGATGAAGCGACTAATCTGCACATGATTGAGGTTGCGATCGATCAGCACAGCGATATTTTCAACGAATGGGATGCGGCTCCCTTTAAACGTCGAGATCTCGATCCCGATCTGCAACTCTATTTGGAAACAAATTCTAACGAAATTACTGCTAAGTATAATGTCGAACTCTGTTTCACCCTACCCGCAGGAAGGCGAGATGAACCCCTAGAGGAGGAATCTCGGAATGGCATTAAAAATAGCTTTATCTCAAAGCGCTATTTTCTTAGCAAAGACATCAAGAAGACTAACACTCGGATGGTTTGGTTTGTCCTGGTAGGTCTCTTATGTTTGTGGGTTGCAAAAGTTCTTTCGGGTCGAGTTTCGGAAGCAGATTTGCCATCCATTTTGCTGGAAGGGCTGGCAATCAGTGGCTGGGTTTTTCTGTGGGAAGCGGTTTCGCTATTCTTTTTCACGAACCGTGAACTCTACGATCGCTACAAAACCTATAAACGATTGCAGAATGCACCCGTAATCTTTCGGGAAGCGGAAAACTCAGCCCTGTAGGAATGAAATGATCCAAAAATGACAGTCATTTATGACCTTGAACATATCACTACTTATCGATATCGGAATCCAGTAACATTTGGTGAACATCGCGCGATCTTCCTTCCCAGTGCAGGGTTTGGCGGACGCATTTTGAGCTATTCTTTGGAAACTAATATCCTATCTAAAGTCCGCTGGGTGATGGATACGCTCTCTAATAGTGTGGCAGTGATTCACCTAAACGACCCTGCGAAAGAATTGAGCGTCACTTGTCGAGTTCGGGGAGAACATTTTGGTATTCAGGCGATCGCGGACTTTTCCCTAGATGACCGGGCGATAAAAGTTCCCGTACAATATACGCCCGATGAATGGATCGATCTCGCGGTGTTTATGCGCCCCCATGCCGAAGATCCGGATGGTCGCCTTGCGGCGTGGGCAAAAAGCTTTGTAGCGGGTGACCAAGACGAGACGCTGGATGTGCTGCAACGGATGATGGACACGATCTGGAACACGTTGTCTTATCAAGCACGAGAGGCAGAGGGCACCCAATCTCCCAGCGAGACTCTGCGCTTGCAGTCGGGCACTTGTCGAGATTATGCCTGGTTGATGATTGAAGCATTGCGTCGGCTGGGCTTTGCCTGTCGCTTTGTCAGCGGCTATCTCTACGATGCAGCATTGGATGGTGGAGAGATTGGCATGACGGGTTCTGGGGCAACCCATGCGTGGCTACAAGTGTATCTGCCGGGGGCTGGCTGGCGAACGTATGATCCGACCAATCGAATTACGGCAGGCTTCGATCTAATTCGGGTGGCGATCGCCCGTCATCCAGGACAGGTCATTCCCCTACTCGGCTCTTGGTTTGGGGATGCTCAGGACTACTTGGGCATGGATGTAAAAGTAGGAATTCGCAAACTTGGGACACTGCCTGAGTTTGAGGAAATAATCACTTCTATTTAGTCCATACATCCGGCAAAGCTCAACAGCGGCAGCTAGCCTTTTTAACCCCACCCATATCTCCCGGCCGTCCGTTGCAGCGTGTTGTTAGGTTGCTGGTTGAGAATCTAAAGATATGCTGTGAGAGAACAAATTTTAATTAGCTATCACAAATCTTTTGGTATTCTTAAACGCCTCAACTCGCTAGCCCGCTCAGAGTTTTCACTTTGCATATCAGGATCAACAAATAGTGCATATGGCACGGCTTCAAATATCTCATCAATATAGTCGTGGAAAGTGTTTAATGTTGGAGCAGTATAGTTGAGTGGGATCACTCCAAACTCAACATAATGAATGGTCTTTCTAAAAACTTGAACTGGGGAGAGAACACTAAACAAGCATCCAAAGTTAGCATCCTTAAAGTAGGAAGAGGCGACAAAACACTCATCTGCAGAATTATAAACTCCTCTATCGCCTTTATACTTAATGTTTAAATTATTACCATGAATAAATTCCCTAGAAATTCCTTGCTGCTCTAAAAAAATACAACCTGCTTCGCTCAAAGAAATTTTATCTGGAATCCCTTCGTGGACGTGTCTACTACCTGGAACATAAATCTCTACATATTTTCCTGAAATACACTCCTTCTCATAAAGAGCCTTGGCTAGGAGCAATCGGTGAGCAAATTCTTCGTTTGGTTTTTCTCCATTTACAAGAGGATGTTGAGCAGCAATTTCGATCAAAACAGTAGGAATGGAGGATCTTAATTTCATAAAGCTTTTCGCAATCTCAAACTTCTCCTCCCAATATTGACGCTCCTGAACTGTCCCTATAGCCCAACTCTTTTTAGATACAGAAAGTTCCATTTTGACTACTCCACTTCATCCATCACGCCCTCAAGAAAGCCGAGAACTCCTTTACCCCAGGATGTTTCCTCAACAAAATGCTCACCAACGTTAAGAGAACCTTGTTTCACACCGTTCCAAAGACGTTTGAGACTCAGAAGATTTTCCCAGCGTTGAGGTTGGTTCTGCTTGATCTCTTCAAACTCCGTTTCAATGATAGTGGCAGCTTGCTCTTCCGTTGCTTGAGGATGTTTTTGCTGTAAATCTGCAATCACCTGTTTCAAGTCATCTAAAGCCTGTTTGAGATCTGTATCCTTAGCTCGGTCATCCTCAATGTAAGTCTCAACTTGCTCAATGTATGTTTTAACTTGCTCAAAAATTTGGACTTTTTGAGCGTTGGGAAAGCTGTACTTCGGCTGATCCTGCATGGCTTGAATACTAACGTGGATTTCCTCTAGTCTACTAGAAACTGGATCAATAGGCTTATCTCTAATACTTGCTTTAATAGCTGATGGATCTAAGGCGAACACTGTTGTTCTTGATATGTTTTGATCTAATCCATAAAAGATATCTCTAAATATCTCTCTCGCAATCTCACGTAATCTCTTCAACCTATCAAAAGCTTTCTCAATTTCTTCTTGATGTCCAACTTTTACCATCCGAACAGACTGAATTAAATCTCTCAAATTATTAACATCTGTTACGTCTCTATTATTTCGTATTTGCGATTTATAAATAGCCTCAATAGCTGCATCTTCTAATAGTGCAATAGCATCAGAGAGATTGAATTCTATAGGGCGCATTGATTCTAACTCTTGATCAAATTTCTTTCGTATTTTATTCCAGTAAGGCTGAGGTGACTCTTTCAATCTATGAACATGGAGATCACCCATCATTCCAGGTTGCCAAGGTACAGTGTTTACATAAGCAATTTCCTGGTCAGTAATCGTACCTCTAAATGTTGGAGCACCTTGAAAAAGTTTTAGTTTAAACTTTCTTCGATCATCTTCATTTTGCCTCTCTTGGAAAAACATTTCTACTGCACGAATTGCACAAAGACTATCAACAGTAGCTCGCGCAAAATTTGCTCGACGATCACTTAAATACTTACTACGTGCTTGAAAGTCGTAATGACTTTCTAGTTCGCTCAAAATGTTCCAGTCTCTTTCAAAATTACGAATTTCAGATAATTCTCTCTCACAGGCTTCTTGAAGTGAATTAGGTGTAGGTAAGTCGATCTCTAGATAAAATCCATCACTTCGTTTGAGAAGGTTTAAGTAAGCTAATAAATGGGTTAAGTCTTCACTAAATGCAGCCCTAATAATTCGAAAAGAAGACTGTGCTTCTTGAATAATGCGTCTATTTTGTCTGCTATTCTCTTCACTTCTAAGCACAATCCTTTTAGTAGTTTCCCCCGATGAAAAATCTTGAGGACTATTGGCGACAGTTAAGGGCCAGACATCCTCAATCTTTTTGGGATCCTTGAATTGCCTATCAAAGCGTTCCCATACGTTGCAGAAAATTTTTGCAAGTGCTGAGGGAGCTTGTAATACCTTTAGAATTTGAGTTGTATCTCTACTATTAACTTGTTGTAAGGTTTCATATCCTGCAATTACAGGGCTTGATATGCCAAGTCCAGCGTAGTGAGAAGTGTAAAGTTTCTCATCAATTACGTAAAAATTATCTCGAAAAAGCGTTCCTTTAGGCATGGGGATATAGAGATGACCAAAAGCTTCCATTGACTTTCCTTGTTAAGGCAACTGTAAAAGGAGTTAGATAACCTCGCTACCATTCAAGAACTACCTAGCGATTCTAAATAACTCAACTGACTTTTCTAGCGAAATGGGAAAAGGCTTTTGATGCACCCTAAGTAGCGATTGACCCTACTGGCTGTTTCGCTTATGAGCAGAAGGTAACATACCCTTGGGCTATGTGACGACCTAGAACCTTAGCGAAGGATACTGTTTTACAGACAAACCTATGATGGTTCTTCAACTTCAAACGCAAACGGCAGCTTTACGATTACGCCCCACCAATAGCCGAAGTAACCTAACTAACTCATGAGCTATGGAAAATCAATTGATTAATCGCGCCTTCCAACCTCAAGCTGAACCTCTTTCCATCGGCGATCGCAATCTCATGCATCCAAATCTCGGCAGAGTTGTTGGGGAAGTTGTTGAAGCGATCGTTGAAAAACTTTAGGATTATTCAATCCTTGCGACACAATTAAACTGCCCTGTAGTGCAATGACCATATCCTCTCCGCGCTGCTGAGCCGTGGTGCGATCGAGACCTGCATCTACTAAAACTTGTGCCACCGCCGTAATCCAAGCACAATATCTAGCCTGAACGCGATCGTGGAAGAGATCTCGTGCTGACCCTAGAAGCAATGTCGCTGATATGCAGGGCTGTTGACCCGCCTCATAGAGTTCACTCAGGCGATCGCACATCCGATGGAGCTTTTCTAGGGCAGTCCCCTTTCCTTGCAAACTCGGTAAGACATTCTCTGTCAGCCATTGCTCCAGATAATCCATCACTGCCTGTACCATCTCATCCTTGCCCTTAGGGAAATGGTGATACAGACTTGCCTTGCCTAAGCCCGTCGCTTCAGAAATCCTCGCCAGCGTCGCTCCGTCGTAGCC
Source organism: Sivoneniella epilithica UHCC 1019 (assembly GCF_040830845.1). Taxonomy (NCBI): domain Bacteria; kingdom Bacillati; phylum Cyanobacteriota; class Cyanophyceae; order Leptolyngbyales; family Leptolyngbyaceae; genus Sivoneniella; species Sivoneniella epilithica. The sequence goes on along the minus strand of NZ_JBFPDP010000014.1, from coordinate 24,028 downwards.
ATATTGGCGAAACAGTTGTAGTAAGCAAGGAATGTAAGTGTCTTTGGGCATGAAAAGTAATTTTGAAACGACCTATTGACATTATACCGAACGAACGGTACAGTTTTTTAGACCGAACGAACGGTACAAAAAATACAAGGAGAATTTCATGAAGCTCTACTCCCATCCTTTATCCTTGAACGGCTACAAAGTTCGGCTATTACTAGCGTTGCTCAATCAAGAATACGACTATGAAAACGTAGACCTAGTGAGAGATCGCCAGAAATCTGATGATTTTTTGGCAATGCATCCTCTGGGTCAAGTTCCTGTCTTGGTGGACAGTGATTTCTCCATTTGGGACTCCCAGGCAATTTTAGTCTACTTGGCTCGTAAGTTTGAGAACGAGCAGTGGTTGCCACTCACGGCGAAGGCAAACGCACAAATTACTTCCTGGTTATCTTTCGCTGCTAAAGAGTTAGCGCTTGGGTTGGCAGCAGCGAGAGTACATCATCTTTTGGGAGGACAAGGAATCAACTTTGTGACTCGCCTCAACATTGAGATTGACCAAGCCATTTCTCAAAGCGAGAAATCTTTAGAAGTTCTCAATTACTATCTTTCTAGCCACCACTGGCTAGTGGGAAATGCGCCTACGATTGCAGACATTGCTTGCTTTCCGGCGATCGAGTTTGCCCACGAAGGGAAAACCAGCCTGAGTGCCTATCCTCATGTGCAAAACTGGGTCGATCAAGTGAAACACCTGCCAGGCTATGTTTCCATGAAAGAACTGTAGACATTAAATGGAGAGAACGCATTATGACAATCCCAGGCTGGACTCGCACCGAATCTCCCTTTCATGCAGGCGAATTGGCAATTCAAGCTCGCCTGGGAGTACACGAACAGATAGATAAACAAGGACGACGAGTGATTCGAGAGTTTCTTCTCGATCAACATCGACAATTCTTTGCCCAATTGCCTTATGTGATTGTGGGTACAGTCGATGCAGCAGGATATCCCTGGGCTTCCATCTTGATGGGGAATCCCGGCTTTCTCTCCACTCCTAGCGATCGCACTTTGCACGTTGCTGCGAAACCTCTGTTTGGTGATCCATTAGCAACCACGATCGCCAATGGAATCGACATTGGTTTATTGGGCATCGAATTGCAGACTCGCCGCCGAAACCGGATAAACGGAAGTGTGATTGCGACAGGGAGTGATGGCTTTGAGCTACAGGTAAAGCAATGCTTTGGCAACTGTCCCCAGTATATCCAAGCCCGCCAATGCGAATTGACTGCGTTTAATCCAGCAGAACCTAAATCTGTCCATTTGGTAGAATGCTTGGAGGAACCAGAGCGAACGATAATCGCAGCGTCTGACACTTGCTTTATTGCGACTGCTTATCAAGCTGAGTCGGCGGCATCTGCCAGTGGTATTGATGTTTCCCATCGCGGCGGCAAACCGGGTTTCGTAAGGATCGATGACGATCCTGATGGTAGCTACGAAGCAGCACGCACACTAACGATTCCTGATTTTTCCGGCAATCATCACTTCAACACTTTTGGCAATCTGGAATTTAATCCCCGTGCAGGATTGCTGTTTATAAATTTCGATCGAGGCAACTTACTCTACTTGACGGGCACTGCCGAAGTCATTTGGGAAGGGGCTGAAGTTTCTGTTTATGAAGGAGCAGAGCGATTGCTCCGCTTTCATCTCGATCGCGGCTATCGGGTTGAAGGTAGCCTTCCCCTGCGCTGGTCAGCCCCAGAATTTTCACCGTTTCTCGATCGCATGGGTTCTTGGTAATGCCATCCGAAATTATCATTGAATCAAATACTTTTTTAATCTATGAACAATCAATTGAACGATCGTTCCTTGAATCGTCAGACTAAGCCTCTTGCCATTGTCGATCGCATCGCTGCTGGAAAAGCGCTGCGCCAAACCGTCAAACGCTCTGATCATGCTGCCTATCAACCGCCCCCAAACCGCGAAGATCCGATCGCGATTCTGGAAGCTCAAGCCGAGACTCGCGTAGCAGAGTTGGTGCCTATCCGCTATGCCCGCATGTTGACCTCGCCGTTTGCGTTTCTGCGGGGTTCGGCAGCCGTGATGATTCAAGATATTGCCCCTGCCTCAACCACAGGCTTAACCGTGCAGGCTTGCGGCGATATGCATGTGTCTAATTTTGGCGTGTTTGCTTCCGCCGAGCGGAGTTTGGTGTTTGCGATCAATGATTTTGATGAAACCTATGTTGGCGCTTGGGAATGGGATCTGAAACGATTGGTGGCTAGCGCTGTGGTGGCGGGGCGATTTTTGGGGGGCGATCGCGTTGTTTGCGAAGCCGCTGTCCGAGCGGTGGTGCAATCCTATCGTCAACACTTACATGAGTACGCTGGAATGGGCTATCTCGACCTGTGGTATGCCAACATCACCGAAGCCGATTTACTCCAAGCCTTGCCCACCGAAGCTCACAAAAAAGCTACCCAAATCCTGACAAAAGCCCGTCAACGCACCCATCTTCAAGTGCTAGAAAAAATGACGGATTTGATTGACAATCAACAACACATTGTCGAAGCCTCTCCTCTGGTCGTTCGAGCAGAGACGATTCGCGGCGAAGAAGCAAGTGTTGAAACCATTAGGCAGCTAATCCAGAATTATCTTGCTTCTCTAAGCTCAGATCGCCGTTTTTTGGCATCGCGATATCGCATCCTAGATGTTGCCCGTAAGGTAGTGGGTGTAGGCAGTGTTGGCACTCGCTGTTGGGTCGCTTATTTGCAAGGAACCGATGCGAGCGACCCCCTATTCTTGCAAATTAAGGAAGCCCAGCCTTCAGTATTAGCGCCCTATACGGAGATCCTCTGTAGCTATCGATTACCGGATGACCATCAAGGACACCGGATCGTGACGGGGCAGCGATTGATCCAGGGTGCGCCCGATATTTTTCTGGGCTGGGGTGAACTAGATGGAATTCACTACTACATCCGTCAACTGCGGGATATGAAAGGGGGCGTTAAGCTTGAACCGGGCAAGTTTCAAGTCGCGCGACTGCCAGACTACTGCCACATCTGTGGTTGGGCACTGGCTCTGGCTCATGCGAAATCGGGCGATGCGGCGATGCTGGCAGGCTATATGGGCGAAAACGCCGCACTGGATGATGCACTGGTAAAATTTGCCTTTGCCTATGCCGAGCAAACTGAGCAAGATTACGATCGCTTAGCCGATGCCGCTAAACAGGGACGCATTCAAGTTGCGATCGAATTTTGACCCAGAATCCCACTCGCTATATCAATTTCATATTTTCTTGCTTTACTCTAACGAGAACAGCTAATGTTCTTATCGTCAGAAAGAAAGATGTTTAATAGTCCTAACTAATGGTTTTACGGGATGTGCAACTTTCCCAATAGCCTCACCTAAATCCCGCTCTGGAAGAAGGATTTAGGTAAGGGTCAAAATTGATGGCATGGCAAGGGTTTTCAGCATTTTCACAAAAATTATCCGAAGTATTGTTTAAGGGATCTTCAATGGGATAATCAGAATCACGCTAGGAACAGCGATGTAAGGGTAAGAGGATGACCTGTGGGACAGTATGAGCGCTTGATTATGATGGCTGAAGATGAACTGACGCAATATAGTACTGATGCCCGGAAAGTAGAGAAACTGCGCCAAAAAATTGGTCTGTCCGTCAGTGCGAGGGAGCAACAGCAGATCAAAGAAACCTTAGTAGCCGAGATTCCCACTGATCCCATTAGTCAAATCATTGTTGATCAGCGGCAAACCGTAGCTCTTCCTTTTTGGGGTATTGCTGGTTTGGGCTTGCTGTTTGGCATCTCCATGCTGCAACCCTTAGACCTGATTGTCACGGTGGTTGGAGGTGCCTTGGCGATCGCCCTTCAGCGCTACGGTTGGAAACTTGAAGCAAAACGCTTATTGCTGCAAACCTTGTCAGAGATTGAGGAAAGCACGCGCAAGCCAAATTGAATGACGAATGACGAAGGGCGAATGACGAAGGGCAAATGATGAATGGCGAAGGGCAAAGATAATTTTTATTTAATTCACCTGATGTGCAACTAAAGTCCAGCCCTCATCCCCCCGCCCCTTCTCCTGCCTTGGGAGAAGGGGCGCAAGAGTGTTTCAAAGTCCCTCTCTCGCTCTGGGAGAGGGATTTAGGGTGAGGGCTATTAGGAAAGTCGCACATTGCGTTAATTCGTAACTTGTAACTCGTAATTTGTAACTCCTACTCGTTTTCTTGACACAGTTGGCGGAAATGATCGCCGCGTTGCTCGAAGTTTTGATAGTGGTCAAAGCTGGCACAGGCGGGGGAGAGCAGCACGACGGCAGCACCTAACTGAGGAGCCAATTCCCGCGATCGCGCGATCGCCTGCTCCATGGTTTCAACGATTTCGTGATTAGAATAGTTTACCTCGTTCAATCGATTCGCAAAGGTGGGGGCAGCGTTGCCAATCAGCAGAACGGCTGCTGCTTTTTGTTGAATGGTGGCAATCCAAGCGTGGTCGTCTCCTTGTTTGGCTTCGCCGCCTGCGATCAAGATTGCCGGACTTTTGACAGCAGCTAGCCCAACTTGAGCCGCATCATAATTGGTGGCTTTGCTGTCGTTGATAAAGTCAATGCCTTGCCAAGTGCAAATGTATTCTAATCGGTGGGGCACTCCTGGAAAACTTGCTACGGCTTCGGCGATCGCCTTTTTGTCAATTCCTGCTAATCGGGCGGCAGCTACTGCCATCAATAGGTTTTGCTGATTATGGCTTCCAGGCATTTTGAATAAACTAGCTGGGAAAATTAATTCGGCTTGAGTTCTCACCCACCCGTCTTCAATGTAGACGCTCAAATTAGGATCACCAGGGATATTTGCCAAACCTTGCACACTCGTCCAGCAGGTATCTGATCGCATCGGTTCTGCCATCAATTTGCCAACGCTGCGAAGGTAGGGATCATCGGCGTTGAAGATTTGAAATTGCGATCGCTGCAATAGTTGCGCCTTGATGGTGTAATACTGCTCTAGGGTTTTGTGCCGACTGAGGTGATCGGGGGTAAAGGTCGTCCAGATGCCAATTTGAGGAGCAATGGAGGAAGACGCTTCAATTTGATAGCTGCTGAGTTCCGCGATCGCCCAATCCGGTTTTTTAGCCGCCAGAGCCACTTCACACGCCGCATAGCCAATGTTGCCAAATGCTGGAGCATATCGCCCAGCCGCTGCAAAAATAGCCGCCGTTAATGCAGTGGTCGTCGTTTTGCCATTGGTGCCCGTAATGCCAACCCAAGGAATATCTTTTAAATTACGCCATGCTAATTCCATTTCGCCAATGGTTTCAATGCCCAACTCACGGCAGCGCAATAGCCCTGGTACATCCCAAGGCACCCCTGGACTGACGACGACCAACCCAGGCGCTAGCGCTTCAGGATCAAAAAAATTGCCTAAGTTGACCCCAATTCCTTCAAGCTCTAACTGCTGTTGTTGCTGTTGCAGCACTTCTGAGTTGCCAGAATCATTGACGACTACTTGCCAACCTTCACGTTTGAGCAATCGGGCTGCGGCTATTCCTGATTTTCCTAGACCGATTACGCAGGCTTTAGGCATAGCTTCTGAGTTAGAGTCCCTAATTTTGCACTCCTCATAGTACTGCTTATCTGGATCACGCGATCGCGTTGAACAATGCGAATCGTTATAATCCCAGACATAAGATGAATTCACTCAAACTCCTATGAATCTTTCCACAGGTAAACACGCCCAAGCTCCTACTATCAAACGCTTCACGCTAGAGGAATATCATCGCTTAGGTGAGCTTGGTTTTTTGACAGCCAGCGATCGCATCGAATTGATTCGAGGAGAATTAGTATACATGGCAGCCAAAGGAACCGCACACGAGGTTTGTTTAACAAAGTTGATTCGAGAGTTTCCCAGATTGCTGGCTGATCAAGCCCCTGTGCGATGCCAGTCTCCAATCATTCTCACTAATAGTGAACCAGAACCCGACTTGACGATCGTCAAGAATCGCTCTGATGACTATTTAGAGTCACATCCAAACTCGGAAGATCTATGGCTATTAATTGAAATTTCCGACTCTTCTCTAACCTACGACCAGGAAACAAAGCTGAGTCTTTATGCAGAACACAACATTCAAGATTACTGGATCTTTAACCTGCTGGAAAACGTTTTAGAAACTTACAGCGAACCTTATCAAAAATTGCAAGGAGATTTTGGTTATCAAGTTAAAAGAGTGTTTTTGCCCAATGACGCGATCGCCCTGCCTCACTTTCCTGATTTGATCTTAGATTTATCCAAAACCTTTCCTGCAAAAATCACGAATTAAGCAACACCCGATAGCGACTGATCGCCGTTAGGGGGAAGTGCTGTAAATACAAGTGGTATTTGAGGTAAAAGTGCCCAGGAAAGCCCGTTCCAGTGAAGTAATCTTCATCCCAGGTGCCATTGGAGCGTTGGGTATCTAGCAAATATTGCACGCCTCGTTCGATCTCCGCCATTGCATAAGCACCAGTCGCGTCGCCTGCGGCTAACAATCCCGTCAGCGCCCATGCAGTTTGAGAGGCGGTGCTATCACCTTGTCCCATTAAGGAGCGATCGTTGTAGCTAAAGCAAGTTTCGCCCCAGCCTCCATCTTGGTTTTGGCAGGTAACTAGCCAGTTTGCACCGCGATCGATTTCCTGCTGACAGCGATTGGTCGCTAATAAAGAGAGCGCTGACAAAACACCGCTTGTACCATAGATGTAGTTGACTCCCCAGCGCCCAAACCAGCCGCCCTCGGGTTCTTGTTCTTGTTGCAGATAGGCGATCGCGCGATCGATGGCAGTTTGCGGCAAAGATACCGAGCGCTGCGAGGTGCTGTCCAATCGTCCCACCATTTCCAGCACCCGCGCCGTCACATCGGCGGTATTAGGGTCGATCATGGCTTTCAGATCGCCATAGGGCACTTGGTTCAGCCAGTCGGCATCGTTGTTTAGGTCAAAGGCTGCCCAACCACCGCCGTGACATTGCATGGTGGCAATCCAATTCACGCATCGGGCGATCGCCTGTTGTTTGCTCGGTTCATTCGGCATCTGAACCGCATTCAGCGCCATCACGACTACTGCCGAATCATCCACATCGGGATAAAACCGATTAATAAACTCAAACGCCCAAGCTCCCGGCTTTCCAGCCTTATTTTTAACCGCCCAGTCGCCATACTCCAAAATTTGGTGATCCAGCAACCATTGGGCACCTTTGACCAACGCTGGATGATTGGGCGCAATGCCAGAATCGACCAAGGCGCGGATGACCAGCGCTGTATCCCACACGGGCGAAACGCAGGGCTGCATCCAATAACAATCCTCTGTTTCAATGGCAAAGCGATCGACGGACTGCATCCCCCGCACCACCGCCGGATCGTTGGCATCGTATCCCAGCGCCTTCAATGCCAGCAGCGAGTTCAACATGGCGGGAATAATGCCGCCCCAATCGCCTGTAGGTTCTTGGCGCTCCAGTACCCATTTTTCTGCTGCGGCAATTCCTTCTTGGCGAAACGGCACGAGATTCAGCGTTTCTCCTAACTTAAAGGCTTGATCGAGCCACAAAAAGACATCGCTCCAGTCGCCTTTGCTGGGCAGTTCAAACTTGGCATGATTGCGACCTTCGGCATAGAGTTCATCCAAGTTAATCGCGGGATTGACTGCATACAAGGGCTTTTGATTAAACACAATCAGCAGGGGAACAGTGCTGCCCCGCGCCCAACTCGACATTTCATAAATCGGGAAACTGTCGGGCAACAGCATTAGCCAAGGGGGAAGAGAGGGCAAGCCGCTCCAGTCATAGCAGCCGATCAACGCCAGATGAAACTTGGTGAAAATACGGGTTTTGCTAATGCCGCCGCGATCGCAGATAAATTTGCGCGCCCGTTGCAATGCTGGATCAGAGGCAGGTACGCCCAATAACCGCAGTGCCATATACGCTTCAACACTGGTGCTGAGTTCGCCGCGATCGCCATAAAAAAGCTCCCAACCGCCATGATCGCGCTGTTGTTGCCGCAGATAGTTTTCAACTTTGTGCAACGGACGAGTCGCATCGGTGCCCCAAATTTTATGCAGCAGCACCGTTTCCGATGCCATCGTCACGTTCGATTCTAGCGCTGCCCACCAGTAGCCTTCTGCGGTTTGGAGCGACAGCAGATAGTTTTGGCTGCGATCGATTGCCTGATGCAGTTTTTCTAGCGATATATTTGACTGCGAAACTTGATCCTGCGTTTGCATTGATTTCCACTCCTCCCCACCGTTGATGTATTGTGCCCTTGTAACGTTGAGTTTGGCAATCGTGCGGATGGGTGAAGTAGGTTTGATGATGGCGCTACTGTCTACGCTAATTTGGGCGGGACTGCTGGCGTTTTGGGGACAGTTTTGGCGGTGTGATCAGCGGCTAGATAATAGTTCCGAGTTCTCAGTTTTGAATGTTGAGTTAAATTCTAAAATTCAAAACTTAAAACTTAAAACTCAAAATTTATTTCCTTTCGTCTGCGCCATAATTCCGGCTCGAAATGAAGCGGATATGCTGCCGATGACCCTGCGATCGCTGTTGCTGCAAGACTATCCGGGGCAGTTTCACATTGTTTTAGTCGATGACCAAAGTACGGATGGGACGGGTGCGATTGCGGTGGCGATCGCGGCGGAACTGAATCAATCTGATCGGCTAACGGTCATGAGTGCCAAACCGCTACCCGCTGGCTGGACGGGCAAACTGTGGGCGATGGAGCAAGGCGTTCAACAGGCTCAAACGTTCGATCCGTTGCCAGACTATTTTTTGTTGACCGATGCCGATATTGAACACGATCGCGCAAATTTGCTGCAACTGGTGACCAAAGCCCAGCACAATGACTTAGATCTCGTTTCGCTGATGGTGCTGCTCCGCTGTCAAAGCTTTTGGGAAAAATTGCTGATTCCTACGTTTGTCTTCTTCTTCCAAAAGCTGTATCCCTTTCCTTGGGTGAATGATCCTAATCGTGCAACTGCGGCTGCGGCTGGGGGTTGTATTCTAATGCGGCGGCAAGCACTGACCGGGATTGGCGGACTGCAAAGTTTGCGGCAAGCTTTAATTGATGATTGCTCCTTGGCGCAACAGGTGAAAGGGCAAGGAACTAGGGCAGCAAAGGAACGCGATCGCTCATCGTTTAGCACGTCTGCCCCGTCTGGCAAAATCTGGCTGGGATTGACGCAAAGTACGCGCAGCCTCCGCCCTTACGATACCCTGGCAACGATTTGGGATATGGTGGCGCGCACTGCCTACACCCAGTTGGGCTACTCGCCGCTGTTGCTGGTGGGCACCGTGTTTGGTATGATGTTGGTCTATTTGGTTTCCCCGATCGCCGCTTTCAGTGGAGCGTTAACCCAAAACTGGATGCTGAGCGCGGCGGGTTTATTAGGCTGGGTGCTGATGACGATCGCATACTTGCCCACCGTGCGGCTGTATCAATTGTCTCCTGTGTGGGCGATCTGTTTACCCGCGATCGCCCTGCTCTATAACTTAATGACAATCGATTCGGCAATCCGTCACTGGCGCGGACAAGGCGGAGCCTGGAAAGGACGAACTTATCCCGCTGGCGAGTCCGATTAATACCCCCTACCTAAAAGGTAAATAGCCGTTGGGTCAATGCTTGCAAATTTTTTAGCCCGTGTAGGGAACCACGGATTAAGTGAGTGGCTGCGATCGGTTGGCGGAGCAGGGCGATCGCCAAAGCCACAGGCTGTAAGGAACCCTCGGCATTAAAGGCATGGCTGAGATTGGGAATATTGTGATGGCAGTCATCACTAACGACACGCAGGATAGCAGCAGAAACCCCGATCGCGTTCAAGATTTCCAACGCAGCGGCACTTTCCATATCCACTACATCGGCGTTGAACTGAGTCGCAAGCTGCTGTTTGTCGTGAATCGTGGAGATGACGCGATCGCTCGTCACGCTTTGCACAATCGGCACGTTCAGTCGGCTCTGGAGTTCGGCAGTTAAGTTACGATCGCACGCATAGAGTTTGGAGTTCGGAGTTTGGAGTGCGGGGGAAAAACTATCGCCATACAGCACAGCATCACCGATCGCCCATTTGGCAGTTAATCCACCGCATAAGCCCATCAATAAAACTCGCTGTCCTTTGTAAAAATAATCTGCGGTTTGTAGCGATCGCAAGTAAGGCGAGATCGCGGCTCCAGCAGGCGTGGGCAACACGGTCGGCGGCTCCACAACGCCCCGCAACCCTCGACAAACTGCTCGATATTCTGCCCCTTGAGGCACCAAAATAGTTTGAATGAGAGTATTCAAAGCTTTTCTAGCCTCTTGCTCCCACTTCACCCACGGGCTGGCTAACTTTCCGTTTTGGTAAGAGTTTTACTGTATTAAAAGCAAGGGACGCGATCGCAGGCAGGAAATCGGGGCGCAGCAGTTCTTCAGGATACGCCTGCATCCGCTTGGCATTTTCCGCAATGCACATTTCCAAAAAGGCTTCTAGGGTCAAATCGACTTTCACCGCTTTGGCTCCTGCTGCGGTAAACCCTTTTTGGTTCGTCGATTTCTTTTTGCCCTTTTTACCCATACTCATAAAGTTATCCAATCGCCGAAATGCTGCCCCTGTATATTGCTGTACTGAGGAAAATGGACGCAGCGCTCCCCGACCTTCAACAATTTGCTTGTGGGCAATCCAGTTGACGAAAAACACCATATGGCGAGCTTCTTCGTCTACGAGAGTGTTGAAAATATTGAACAGCGCATCGGGAATAAAGCCACCCTGACGGGCAATACCAAACAAGCCAAAGGCAAAAAATGAATCAAAGCATTCGCCATAGCCAAATTTAATAAAAGCAGGCTCTAAGTCTTCAGGTAACGGCTTTTCGGCTCTTTCAGCGACTTGAATGCCGTAGTGATTAATCATATAGCCAATCACCCGACCATGACGGGCTTCTTCTGCCGCTTGAAGCGCGATCGCCGCTCGAATCTCTGGGTCTTCCACCGTTTCAGCATAAGCTTTCAACATTACACCTGCTTTCCGTTCGGTATATAACGCCTCATCCCAAAAGGGAATTCGTTGGAGCCGTTCAATCATGGCACTGTCGAGTTCGGGCCAAGCCAGTGTTTCGGGTTCATACTGCAAATGGCTATTCATAAAGCTTTGGCAAAACAGATCTTTGTGAGCTTCAGACCCAATTTTCATCGTTCACTCCCCTCTTAAAAATTAGATGTCAGGTTTTAGGTGTCAGGTTTTGGGCTTAACTAAGCTCCAACCGAACGGTACTAGGTTTTTAGGGTGCCGCGCTTCTCCACTGTAAGCTACGAGCTAAAAAGAAGACTAGGGGTTCGCTTTGCTTAAGGGTAGGTTTGAGTCGCAGCGAACTGCTCTGGCACGGTATTATAAACGATAAAGTATGACCACTCATTGAGAAGACTTCACTGTCGAAGTCGCGACTAGATTTGGCAAAAGCTTGATAGGTGAAGGTTAGCGTCTAGCTAGGACTAATTCTTTGAGGGTTTGTTCAACGGAGCGCGGCTGCCAACCGAGTTCTTCTCGTGCTTTTGTGGCATCCACTCGCACACAGCGATCGTAGATATAGTGAACCCGCTCTCGGCTGAGGGGCGGTTGCCAAGATAGCAAGCGTCCTACGGGATCAAGCAGATTGCCTAACAAGCGAACAAGCCATTCTGGAGCATCCGCAGGAGCCGCAATTCCTACTTCGCGCCCTAGGATCTCAAACATTTCGCGGGTTGTTAGGTCACCGGCAGAAATAATGTAATGTGCGCCTGATTCCCCTCTTTCGGCGGCTAACAGCAGAGCGATCGCTAAATCATCTACTTGCACAATTCCGGTGACTCGTTGCCCACCTGCCCACAGTTTTAAGCGTCCTTTCAAAAAAGACTGAAGCACGGGACCGAAATGAGGATCGTCTACGCCAAAAATGCCAGAGGGTAAGACGCTAACGGTCTGTAATCCTTGGGCGGCAGCATGATCAACCAGTTGTTGGGCTTCATACTTGGTGCGATCGTAGGCAGAGGAAAACCCTTGCTGTTGACGCACAAAAGTTTCATCGACCGTTTGCCCGTTGGTATCGCCAAAAATGCCAATGGTGCTGCAATAGACCAGTTTGGCTCCTGTCGCTTGGGCGGCTTCCACGATCGCACGAGTGCCTTCTACGTTTACTCGCTGCATCTCTGCTTCGTTGACAATGCCTAGCTCTACATAGGCAGCCAGATGAAACACTACATCTATCCCGATCATGGCAGCTTGGATGGCAGCGCGATCGCTAATTTCCCCATAGACCAAATCGACCTGACAGTCTGCCAAGCGGTGTAAATTGCTAGACTGGCGGACAAAGCCAACCACGCAATCACCTCGCTGATTGAGCGCTTTAACCAAATGCGATCCTGTAAATCCGCTGGCTCCAGTAACTAAGGCTTTCATATAAAACTTACGCAGCAGAAGACGCAGGTTGAATCATTGCACTCGCCGGAATGGTATCTTCTTGCAGGGTTGATAGAATAAATGCCTTAAACTTCGACATTAATTCTGGATTACGCCAGCCCTTTGCCGTTTCTTCATCCAAAATATTCAGGGCTTCAGTATGAGTAAAGGCGCGTTTGTAAGGACGCTCACTGGTAAGGGCATCATAAATATCAATGAGTTGAAAGATCTGCGCCAAGAGTGGAATTTGCTCACCCGCTAATCCATCAGGATAACCCGAACCATCCCAGCGTTCGTGGTGATACCGAATAATGGGCACCACTCCACGCATGGTTCGCAAGGGTTGGCAAATCTGCTCACCGATGGAAACATGTTGCTGCATAATCTCCCATTCATCGGGGGTAAGTTTTCCTGGTTTTAATAAAACTGCATCTGGAATGCCCACTTTGCCAATGTCGTGCAAATAGCCACCCCACATTAAATCGCGAACTTCCCCACGAGCCAGCCCCAAAAATTCGCCAAATTCTTTACCACGAGCGACTAAGCGCTCACAATGGTCACCTGTGTTGGGGTCGCGGCTTTCGATGGTGCGTGCGATCGAAAATAAGACTTTCTCGGCATGGTCTAAGTCTTCATTCAGCCGCTTTTGCCGGATTAGTGATTTAACCCGTGCTGATAGCTCTAGCTGATCGAAGGGTTTGGTGAGAAAGTCATCGCCCCCTGCTTCGATCCCGCGCAACCGAGAGCGGCGATCGTCCAATGCTGTGATGAATATAATGGGGGTCAGCCGAGTATGTTCATCTTGTTTGAGGCGACGACACACTTCAAACCCGTCCATCCCTGGCATCATCACATCTAGTAAAATCAAATCTGGATTGCCAGAATTGACTATTTCCAGAGCGCTTGGACCGCTATCTGCTTCGATCACGTCGTAGCCTTCAACCGATAACAGTGCAACTGCTGTCATCCTGCTAGAGGGATGATCATCTACTACAAGAACTTTTGGATGTTCTGAATCGAGGTAATTCACGGGATGCAAACCTTGCAATAGGAATTAGGGAACGTACAAAAGCGTTTAGCTGAGATTGCCCCACTAGATTCTGAAAAATATTGTCTTCTCAGTATGATAAATCGAGGCATGAGAGAAATCAGGTTTTTTACTGAGATTAATGGCTAACTGCTCTCCTAAGTTAAGGGATAGTTGGCTTGTGTTGCTTCGTAAAGGTTGTTTTGAAAATCTAAAGTGGGCTTTGCAAAAGTTTATTATATTTGAATACGCACTATTGTAAGGCTTAAGCGATCGCGCAGCGCTGACTTACCATTTTGCATCGGTTAAGCTACGTAATTTCACTCAAACTAACTTTAGAGACAGGAGAGAATTGGAGGCAACTGAATTTGGTTAAAGCTGCGAAGTCTGATATTTTTGAAGCGCCATCCGCTTCATACAAGTAAATTCAGGGAATACTTATGTTAACTGTCAACAATGATGCTTTGAAGCGTCTGTTAAGCATGGTTAAGCTATAGCAGTTCGTAGGGCGAGTTGTGACAGCATTATTGGCTCATAAAAAACCGCTTATCTATAAAAAGTGGACTTATTATGGAGCATGAGTATTGTACCCAAAATACTCGTAGCATTACGGTTTAGAGGAATAGCAGTTTAAACATGACCAACGATATCGATTTGATCAAGCGCCTTAGTCCAAGTGCGATGGATCAAATCATGCTTTATTTAGCGTTTAGCGCGATGCGGACTGGTGGGCACCGACACGGAGCGTTTTTAGACGCGGCGGCAACAGCGGCAAAGTGTGCCATTTACATGACTTATTTGGAGCAAGAACACAATCTCCGCATGACGGGGCACTTGCATCACATTGAGCCGAAGCGCGTTAAGGCGATCGTCGAGGAAGTTCGAGAAGCTTTAACAGAAGGGAAACTGCTCAAAATGCTTGGGTCTCAGGAGCCTCGCTACTTGATTCAGTTTCCCTATGTGTGGATAGAGCAGTTTCCGTGGCAGCCGGGACGATCGCGAATTGCAGGGTCTAGTTTAACGTCTGAAGAAAAGCGGCAGCTTGAACAAAAACTAGGCGATCGCAGTTTGCCAGATGCTCAGATTATTAACTCGTTTCAATTTTTGGATCTGATTGAGTTTTTACATGGGCGATCGCAAGAAGATTTGCCGAGCGATCGGCGGATGCCCATCAGCGAAGCACTGGCAGAGCATATTAAACGTCGTCTTCTGTATTCTGGCACTGTCACTCGAATTGACTCGCCTTGGGGGATGCCCTTTTATGCGCTCACCCGCGTTTCTTATTCTCCTGCGGCGGATGAGGAGCGCACGTTCATCATGGTCGAAGATACCGCTCAATATTTTCGCTTGATGAATGACTGGGCAAATCGTCATCCCCAAGTGATGCGGATTTTGGAGGAGTTAGATATTCCTACCGATCGCATTGATCAGGCAATTGAAGAACTTGATGAAGTAATCCGAGCTTGGGCAGATCGCTATCACCAAGTGGGAGGCGTGTCATTTGTCGTTCAAATGGCAATGGGTTCAAGGCAACCTGAGCTTTAAGCTAAGGAATGAATTGGGTTCAGGCAAGTTTGCGATCGCTAGCTGCCATCGCCCAAGATAAAGTCAAAATTTCCTTCGCCAACCGTTTCCCGCAGAGTTCTCAGGGTTTTGATCGGGTCATCATAGGGACCATTAATATAGCAGGGCTTGCCGTGCCGCCCAAAGGTTAAAACGGGTGTGCCGCTCCAGGTCTCCACTGGCTTTCCTAACTGCGATCGCACCTGTTCAAAATCTGGATGGGCTTGAAAGCCTAGAGTTTTGGCATATTCAATACCGCCAAAGACGATCGCTTGAGCCAGTTCCAAAGAGATTTCTTCGGTTCCCGCCGGAAAAGGCTTATAAGCAAATTCCATAAAGTCCTTGTAGGTGCTGGAATCCAATAGGCGTGGACCCGATACATCTTTCACGCCTAAACACCACAAATCGACTAAATAGGTGCAAACTTCGAGCCGATTAAACCCCGCCTTGCGAGATAAAATAATCACGGCTAATCCAGCATCAGCATCGTCTTCTAATTCGGCTGAAGGGGCGATCGCGCTTTCCGTTTGGCGTTCCGGCAGCAACTCAATTAAGCAATTTTGATTGATTAAGCACTGAAAAAGTGGGTATAGCTCGCCAGTTGCCAGCCGAGTCGTCGCCGCTTGTTCGGCATATGCTCTAATGAGAGCGCTCACTTCTGCTGGGCGCAGCCCAAGCTGACGGGCAATTTGCTTTGGGGCGACGTTGCGAGTGCGGAGGTCTAAAACGGCTTGCTCTTGGTCAGGAGTCATCAGAAAATCAGCAAAAGAGTGAGTTCTAGCCTGCCATGCTAAAGGCTAGCTGTAAACGGTTGCCCTGTAAACTAAAGAAATGTATCCAAATTTCCTACCTGCCACCGTTGTTCAACTGACTGAACCCATCTCGATTGAGTTGGCAAAGCAAATTCAGCGACAAGCGATTTTGACGCCGCTTAAAGCAGACGCGATCGCCACAGCATTTGTACAGCAAGGCGTAGGCAACCCGCCAATTTTGCTGCTACATGGCTTTGATAGCTCTGTATTTGAATTTCGGCGATTGCAGCCCCTTCTGGCGATCAATCATGCAACTTGGAATTTAGATCTATTGGGGTTTGGCTTCACCGATCGCCCAGCCGATGTACCTTTCACGCCTGCTGCCATTAAAACCCATCTTTACTGCACCTGGAAAACCCTGATTAATCAGCCGATGGTGCTGGTGGGTGCTTCCATGGGCGGAGCCGCCGCGATCGACTTTGCCCTAACCTATCCTGAAGCCGTCAAGCAACTGATCTTAATCGACAGCGCTGGTTTTGCCGCCGGTCCAGAAATGGGCAAATTTATGATTCCGCCCCTCGGATATCTCGCCACCGAATTTTTGCGTCGTCCCGGCGTTCGTCGTCGGGTGAGCTTGCAAGCCTATACTGACCCCAGCTTTGTCACTGCCGATGCTGAACTGTGCGCCGCGCTACATCTCCAGCTTTCCGGCTGGCAACAAGCCCTAATTGCCTTCACTAAAAGCAATGGCTACAACTTTCTGGCTAACAAAATCGCCCAAATCACCCAACCCACGCTGATTATTTGGGGCGATCGCGATCGCATTCTGGGAATCGCCGATGTCGAAAAGTTTACCGCTGCCTTGCCCCACAGCCAGCTTGTGTGGGTGCCCAACTGTGGACATGTGCCTCATTTGGAAAAACCCGACATCACGGCTCAGGCGATCGGGACGTTCATTGAGGCTTGATGGAGTTCGAGG
The DNA here is from genome assembly GCF_040830845.1 of Sivoneniella epilithica UHCC 1019. Classification (NCBI taxonomy): domain Bacteria; kingdom Bacillati; phylum Cyanobacteriota; class Cyanophyceae; order Leptolyngbyales; family Leptolyngbyaceae; genus Sivoneniella; species Sivoneniella epilithica. Next base: position 7,296 of record NZ_JBFPDP010000014.1, on the reverse strand, counting down.
TTCGGGGTGGGGAGTTCGGATAGAGAACACATTTTTGCCGTTAGCGACCCGTCATTTGCTCCAGCTTTTCGGGATATCGCGCCCCTTGCACTGGAAGTGTCTCATGCGGCTGTTCCAGCCATTCCACGGGTTTGCCGTCGAGTGCCTGCTAGTGGCGATATGAGTCATTTGTTGATGGTGATGGCGGACAATGCTTCATTACTGCACCGTTTGACCGCCATCGATGACCAGGGCATGCCCAATGACGAAGGCGGTCGCGTCCGAGCAAAGCCAGAGGACGGCTGCCGCGATTTCTTCAGGCGTACCCATCCGTCCGACTGGCTCCTCTGAAATCACCTTCGCGCGCCCTTTGTCTGTGCCACCCGTGAAGCGACCCATCATGGGGGTGTCGATGTAGCCGGGACAGACAGCGTTGACACGGATGTTCTGCGACGCATAGTCGAGCGCCGCTGCCTTGGTCAGTCCAATCACGCCATGTTTTGCGGCGGTGTATGCGGGGCTGCCCTTAATGCCGATGACTCCCGCACCGGAAGATGTGTTGACGATCGCGCCGCGTCCCTGCTTGAGGATCAGCGGGATCTCGTGCTTCATGCACAGGAAAACGCCGCGCAGGTCAATGTCGATAATCCGGTTCCACTCCTCCTCGTCGTACTCCGCAACCGGGGCTGCCTGCTTCGGCTCGATGCCCGCATTGTTGAAGGCAAAGTCCAGCCGCCCGAACGCCTCAATGGTTTTGTCCAGCGCCGCCTTCACGTCTTCGGTTTGTGTCACGTCGCAATTAACAGCGATCGCCTGTCCGCCCAGTTCCTCGATCAGGCGTGCCGTTTCTTGATTGCTCGGTTCCGAAACATCAGCAACCACCACGCTGGCACCCTCACGGGCAAACGCCAGCGCCGTCGCTCTGCCGATGCCACTCGCTGCTCCGGTCACAAACGCAACCTTTCCTGTGAAGCCGTTCTCATTCGTTGTCATTTTTTACTCCTTGTGTTGCTCGCTTACTGACTGAGATGCTGATTGAAAAAGGACGTGAGCTTGTCGAACGGGATCAGGTTCACCCGATCGTACAAATCGACGTGTCCCGCGTTCGGAACGATGTAGAGTTCTTTTGGCTCGGCTGCGCGCTTGTAAGCATCTTCACTGAACTCTCTGGAGTGCGCCTCTGCCCCCGTGATGAAAAGCATGGGACGAGGTGAAATTGTCTCAATGTCGTTGAATGGGTAGAAGTTTCCGAACTTGACGATGCTGGTCAGTGTCGGGTGCGTTGTCAGTTGCGGCGACGAACTTGTGGGGGTGTATTCGCCTCTGGGAGTGCGGTAGAAGTCGTAAAACTCGCGCTGAATGGGGTGGGTGGTCTCGTTAAGCTCATGCACTGTGCCGCCTGTGTATTTGGTCTCGCCGCCAGTGAACTCCACATAGCGCTGCTCAGCCGCCTCCGCGATCGCTTTCTGCCTCTGTTCGAGGGTTGTTGAATGCTTCAGCCCATTACGGTATGCCGCACCCATGTCATACATGCTGACCGTCGCAATGGCTTTCATCCGCGGGTCGATCTTGGCGGCACTGATGACAAAGCTGCCGCTGCCGCAAATCCCAAGAACGCCAATCCGGTTTCTGTCAATGAATGGTCGGGTGCCTAGAAAATCGATCGCAGCACTGAAATCCTCGGCATACATATCCGGCAAAACAGCGTTGCGGGTTCGTCCCTCACTCTCGCCCCAAAAGGACAAATCGAGGGACAAGGTGACGAATCCCTGTTCAGCCAGTTTTTGGGCGTACAGATTCGAGCTTTGTTCTTTAACTGCACCCATTGGGTGCCCGACGATGATTGCGGCATTCTTGGCGGTCTGATTCAAGGTTTTGGGAATGAAGAGAGCCCCGGCAACTTGCATGTTGTATTGGTTCTTGAACGTGACCTTCTGCATGGTCACCTTGTCGCTCTTATAGAAGTTGTCCGCCCCCTCAACCACAGTAGATCTCTGGGCGGGTGCCTGGGAGATCTTAGAGGCGCGCGTTTCGTCAAGTGCAACTGCTGCCATCGCACCGATCGCACTCATCAAGAGGGTTGGTATGAGAATGCGGTGTGTCATGAAGTTCTCCATATGTGTATCAATAAATGCTCCTACTGGGTTACGTTTGGTGTCTGATACTGCTCGTCGCTGACCTGTTCCATCCAGTCCACAACCTTGCCGTCGAGTTGTTCCTGAAGGGCGATGTGCGTCATAGCTGTAGTGGCTGTAGCACCGTGCCAGTGTTTTACACCGGGTGGAATGCGGACGACATCACCGGGTTTGATTGCTTGAATTGGTTCGCCCCATTGCTGGACATAGCCAGATCCAGCCGTCACAATTAGGGTTTGCCCCAACGGATGCATATGCCACGCAGTGCGTGCCCTAGGCTCAAAGGTGACACTGGCACCACCTGCGCGGGCTGGGCTTTCTGCTGAGAATAGGGGGTCAATGCGGACGGAACCTGTAAAGTTTTCGGCAGATCCTCTGGTGGAAGGCTGCGAACCGTTTCGCCTCACCTCTACAGGTTGTGGGTTATTACCCGATGGGGCTTGTGCTTGTGCCAGAGGAAAGAACCCCAAAGCCAGCAAAAAAGATGATGCGATCGTGGTCGTAAGCAGTTTCATTTCTATTTCCTTTGACCTTTCTAGTGAATTCGCTCTATCGTCATGTTGACAGAACCAGGAACATTCAATGCTTCGTTGAGTGTCTCTAGGGCAGCATCGATCTTGCCGATCGTGATGATGCCGGGGTCGGGGATAGCCTGTCCATCATGGCGATAATAAATAGCCACATCAGAACTGGGAGACCAGTAAATGATGTCTCCAACGTCATAGGTTTTGGTTCGCCCTCCCTCCTCCGAAAGCGCTCTTGGCAGGTGAGCAAACTTTTCTCTGCCAAACAAATCGTTCATCGTCAGCGTTAATGGCAGCAGGGAGACAAAATCTCGTGTGGTGGGGTTGTCGATTAACGTGGCTGTAACGGCTTTGTCTCCAATTTTGATGTTGATCTTCATACTGTTTGCTTGTTGGGTTGATCGTTTAATCGGCTGCTTCGATGGGGCACTGTCAGGCATCCTGTCATCGGCGCGGCAAGCTGAGCCACTCAGGGACATTGCTAGGGCGACCACCAAAATCAGCATTCTCCTGCCGCAGTTTCTTCGCTGAATGACAAACCATTTCAGATGCATCAAGCCCCCCTTCATGAGTTTTCTCTTGAATAAAAATCCAGACGCTTGCGGGAAGCCGGAATCCCTGTTTCATTGCTTTAACCTCATTCTAGGAACCCTGAAAGGCAAGCAATAGGATGATTGTCTAGAATGGTTGTACAATCCTGTAAACTTGCACTGATTTCGACGCAAGCCACGCTAGATTCTTATATAGGCTTAGCTGCCAAATCCTTTCTAGACGTTGATGCGTCCATAAATCTATTTGAACGGGCATCAGAAATGAACGCTGCAAGAACAAGTGAAAAATTCGGTAGAGCGTTGATGAATGACCTTCAGACTAAGCGCGAGGCAGACCGAGCGGAAGCCAGCCGAGAGGAACTAACGGAGCGAATTACCCAAGCGATTCGTCAGGATGGAGCGATCGAGCCACTGAAAGGATTGCACTTCAACCGTCTTTCTTCTCCTTCGGAATGCATGCATAATGTTTCTATTCCTGCCTTTTGTGTGATTGCTCAAGGCAGCAAAGAAGTCCTTTTAGGCAGCGATCGCTATCAGTACGACCCAATGCATTATTTGCTAGGGACAGTCGCACTGCCGATTGCTAGCCGCATTTTAGAAGCAACCCAGGAAAAACCGTACTTGGGTCTTCGTCTCGATCTCGACCCTACCCTAGTTGGCTCAGCCATGGTTGAGGCAGGCTACCCCTCAGCACAACAAGGTGCCAATGTAAAAGCGATCGACGTCAGTCCATTAGATGTAGCTCTATTAGACGCTGTCGTGCGACTCGTCAGGCTAATCGAATCCCCGGCTGAAGCGCCTGTGCTTGCCCCCTTGATTAAGCGTGAAATCATTTATCGACTGCTGATGGGAACGCAAGGAAATCGGCTGCGTCAGATTGCTGTGCTCGGTGGCTACACCCACCACATTGCCAAAGCTGTCGATCGCCTGCGTAAAGACTTTAACGAACCACTTCGGATGGAAACCATCGCACGAGAGATGGGAATGAGTGTTTCGGGCTTCCATCACCACTTCAAGTCGGTCACTACCATGAGTCCGTTGCAGTTCCAAAAGCAACTGCGGCTCCAAGAGGCTCGCCGTCTGATGCTGGGGCAAAACCTTGACGCGACCAGTGCTGCCTACCGTGTGGGTTATGACGATACCTCGCATTTCAATCGGGAGTACAAGCGGCTCTTTGGTGCACCCCCCATGCGCGATGTGGAGCGGCTGCGAGAGGCTACTAGGGAGACTGCTCGTTAATATGATCCCTCAATTTCTTCAGTTGAGAGGATAGCAATACTCTCCCTGTTCATCACTTAAAGTAAATTAACAGATTGAGTCCGGGAATGGTGCGAGAGAGCGTCCAGAGCAGGAGGGCAATGTAGAGAATTCCGAGCGCCCACTGATACCAAACCAGGGTCGTAATCAGTCCGGGCAGATGTTCATCGCGCAGGCGAATGTCGTTAAAGCCAAATTTCAGCAAGTTGTTAAAGCTGAAGTCAAAGTAGTTGAGCCAACTCCAGCGGCGATCCCACAAGATGGGAACATAGCGTTCACGAAACATCTCGAAGCGAGGCACGATGGGAAGTCGCCCAATGAGAATGCGTAACTGGCGCAGAGAACCTTCTTCGCTAAAGTAGCTGACAGTCATTAAGGAATGATATCGCCCTTTTTGATAGAGCCGGAGCAGCAGCAGCGCCGGAAAGGGAACCGCGATCGCGCCTAAGCTCAGCAGCGTCCAACCTGGATATTCGGCGTTACGAAAAATGGCGCTAAATCCTGCTAAAGACAGCAGGCTGTAAGTACTCATCACCCAAATTGCTTCGGTAGGCGAGGGCACGATTGGGTTGGGGGTGATGCGTCGCCAGCGATCGACCAGCCAAAACAACACGCCAAAATAGGCGATCGCCACCAGCCCCACTCCAAAAATCAGCCAAGTGTTGGTGCCATAGCGACTGAGCAACAACAGCAATCCTAGACTGATACACGCTAGCCCCGTGCCGATCCGACTCAGCGCTTCTTGGCTAGGCGACATGACATCTCTGGCAACCACGCGATCTCGCACATTGATGTAGGTTGCCAGATCGACTGCTCCCAGCGACAGCAATTCTGTTGGGTTGCGGAAGGGAAGTTGGGTGCGCCGTTGAGCGATCGCGGTGGCTTGGTCAGCAGAGAATCCCAGCCGCGTTAACTGTGCGATCTTTGCCGTATTGATATTAACGCCATAGACTTGCTGCCGCAGTTCTCCCCACCGTAACCGCTCTCGCGTATATTCCAACTGATTTGCATCTGAAATTTGCTCCAACCGCCGAAAGTTCCGCACCAACTCCCGTAGTAAATTCTCATTGCCTTGCAGCGTTGGCACGGAAATATATTTGCCAATCTGCCCCGGATTCCCGACAATTTTTGCCTGATCAGAATCAAACCTCAATCCCGGCACGTTTAAATGAGCGCCTTTGGCAAATCCGGCATAGCCAAAGTCCATCCGCCCTAGCAAAGTCGCCCCCCGCAAATTCACAGGCTGATTAAATCGCACTTCCCGAAACAACACCGTTTTGTCAAATACCGCATCAGCAAGAAATAGAGCTTGGCTAAAGGTGCTGCGTGTGAAAAGTACCTGATCGTGCCAAAGTGTCTGAGCAAAATCGGCGTTTCCTTGCCACTGAATCCGGGAGAAATTTGCCGTTTGCTGAAAAACTGCCCGATTGAAATTTGCAGTTGCCTGAAACTCACTGTTCTGAAAATTGACAGCGCCTTGAAACTGCACTTGATCAAAATCCACTTTGGTGAAGAAGATGCTGCTGCGAAAACGGGCATCGCGGCTAAAGGAAGCTCCCGCAAAATTAGTAGACTGACTAAACCGGGCTTGCGACCAGTCAGCGGTTTGCAAAAATTGCGTGCCTTGCGCTTCAACTCGATTCAGAAAAAAGGTGTTGGTGAAATCTGCATTGCCCATAAATCGAGCTTGCATCATTTTAAGGGCACCGCGAAAAGCCGTGATTTGCAGTGAGGTCGCTTGAGGATCAAGATTGGGCGTGGTCAGCAAGGATTTGGAAAGCTTGCCTAATTGAGATAGGCGGCGGCGATCGCGCTGAAGTTGCCCTTGCTCGGTTGCAGAGAAAATGGGAGCGAGTGCCTGTCCATATAGCGGCGCTCGTAGCCCAAGCTGACTGACTTGAAAATCACCTTTGATCACAGAATTGCTCAAATCCAATCCCACTGGCGTACCGGGACGCTGAATTTGGGCTTGCACCAATCGATAAAACTGGTTGCGAAAGTCGCTATTCTCTGGACTCAAATCAATGATTAATCCATGCAAATTAACCGTGGGCAACCCATCGCTTTGCACTAAAGTTTTGAGCCGATCTTGCAGAATTTCTAGCGTCAGCGGCACGCGATCAGGCTGCGCGATCGCCGCCTGTGCCGCAGAACAAAGGAAATTGGGAGTCAGCGGGAATGGAACTATTAGACTAATAAACAGCAGTAGGGCAATCAGCCTGCTGAAAATGGGTCGAGTGATTGAACGAGGCGATCGCGTATCCAAGTCAGATTTGCAAGCATGATGGGCGCTGCGATCGTACACTGAACCATCAACTCAGCGATAGTGAATTGAGAACTCCTAGTTTGTCTAGTGCCTGGGCGATCGCCTCAGTACGGCTTTGTACTTCCCATTTGCGATAAATACTTTCCAGGTGCCTTCTGTGATACCTGGAACCAGTGAGGACGCAGTAGATTTAGGGTGAAGTGATCGCTAATCTTCTAGGATACCTTGCGGGTATTTAATGGTGTATTTGCTGGACAGCAACGCACCCTACGAGAGAGAAGCGAAAAACTAAAAGTTAAGAGGATATTCCTAAAAATAGGAGGACAATAGAGAAGACCATCAGGGGATAGCTGCATATTGCACAGTGAGGATGATTCAATCATTCGGCAACATTGGCACCGAAGATATTTTTAATGGGCAAGATACTAAAATTGCTCGTCGCGCCTGTCCCCAGTCACTTTGGAAAGTCGCTGCACGGAAACTCGATCAGTTAGATTCAGCCGCAGGCCTAGTAGTCTGTCAAGAAAGAATTGATGGATAGAGACGCTTGAGTTTGATGCGGGCATCTTGAGTCGTAAATTGCC
>NZ_JBFPDP010000013.1:0-129884 GCF_040830845.1 Sivoneniella epilithica UHCC 1019 | reverse complement strand
AAGTTTTGTCTGTGCGCTGTGCTTATCTCAATGGTCAACTCGAATTTTGATTGTTTTTACCACTTTGAGATGCTCCCCATGATGAGCTTCGTCAATCACGACGAAGAGTTCTGTTTCTCTACAACTTTCGACAAATTTTCTAAAGGCTGTTTGAACAGGCATTCCTTTTCCGTTTAAAGCCTTGGGATGCAAATTACCGATCGCCGTTTGTAGCGTCATAATTACAACATCATCTGTCAATTCAATAGATGCTGCCCTAGCGTGAGACGGGTTGCTGGAAACACACCGAATATTTAGTATCTTTTTAGACTCTGGGATTTCTCTCGCTTCATCATAAAAAGTTGAGAATGCTTGATCGAGCAGGTAAAACGACGGAGCCAACCAGAGAATTTTGATGTTTTTAGGAATGATATGTTTGGACAACCACCTCACAGCCGTAAATGTTTTACCTGCACCTGTAGGAAGCACTAATATTCCGCTACCCGGTTTCTCCTTATTACTTGCAAATGTTTCACCGAGTTTTGCGAATGCTTCAATCTGGTGTTGAAAAGGCTGTTTTGAGGAAGAATTGACGTGTTGCTCTCTTAATTTATCTAGATTAAGCGATACATATACCATTGGTAAGCTCCTAGTTTATGTAGCAGGTCATTTCACAATGGCTGCGTTTAAGTTCTAGGTTTCCCAGACTTTTCTATTGCTAACCGATTTGGTAAGCGATCGCTTTAACTCAAGTGGCAAACCTCACTATATAGATCTGGCTATACTAGAGCCACTAATTGTCGAGCAATCGAGGACTAACCATGCCTCAAACTGAAGCCCAACCTAGCATTGAAGATGTAAAACGCCTTGTTTTTCAGCTATCGCTGCAAGATCTCCTTACCCTACTCATAGATATCCAGGAGCGACTCTACACCAGCGAAATGATGCAGATCGCTGAAAGCGGCTTTCAAGAATGGAATGACGATGAAGAGGCTATCTACGATGCCGAATCCTGAACCCGATGAAATTTGGATGAAATTTGGCTCGTTCGGTTTCCATTCTCTGACCTCACTTCTACAAAAATTAGACCCGCCTTTGTTTTAGCCACCCACAGATAAGATGTCATTATCCTTGGCATTTTCTCTAAAATCCCGCCAGAGCCATTAGCAGATATCTGGGTCTTAATTGACGCAAGCCACCCAGACTTTGCTCAGATTGGCTTAATCAAATCTTCTCTGCTGAGGGCTGGAAAAAATCGCTACTGCCCACCAGTCAACCTTTCAAAGGCAGCTAGGCAACCTACCACCGGATTTAGTTCAACAAACTCACGTAGCCCTTAAACAAGCGCTCAAACTATTTTGAAAAGTTATGACAGTGCTTGAATAAATCAATCAAGATTCCTAACTGGACGAGCAACAACTTCAGCAAGTTGCTGCATTCATCGCGTTTGTCAAATGTCAGTCAATCTAACTATCTGCTGTTGTGTACACTGTCCAAGCCATCAAATTTGCAGCGATCGCGGTTTGAAATGGTGTGCTTTGAATGGTGCGATCGCTCAGTCGATTTGGCTCAAACGATCAAAAGCTAGCCAAAGTGAATTGGGGGTTAATTTTGTTCTGAAGATTTGCCTAAGTTGTGGCAGATGCTGAAATCTTGTGTTTACTCTTGACAGTTTATCCGTGAGCTTGTGTCACAATGTAAACGGTTTTTCCAAACTGGTGGAGAACTCTACATGGACATAAGGAATGGAAACGATATATCAATACGCTTGGCTGATTCCCGTGTTGCCATTGGCAGCCGCTACGATTATCGGTTTAGGTCTTATTTCTTTTAGCAAGCTAACGAGTAGACTGCGACAGGTTTCCGCTGGGTTCGTCGTGTTTATGATTGGAGCCGCAATGACGCTCTCCTTTGGGCTGTTGTGGAGCCAACTGAACGGACATGCTCCTTACACTCAGATGATTGAATGGGCAGCAGCGGGTGATTTCCACCTGGACATGGGTTACACGATCGACCATTTGACAGCACTGATGTTGGTGATTGTGACCACCGTTGCCTTTTTGGTCATGATTTACACCGACGGCTACATGGCTCATGATCCAGGCTATGTGCGGTTCTATGCTTATTTGAGTTTATTTAGCTCGTCGATGCTGGGTTTGGTGATTAGTCCGAACTTGGTGCAGATTTATATATTTTGGGAGTTGGTAGGGATGTGTTCCTACTTACTTATTGGTTTTTGGTACGATCGCAAAGCGGCGGCGGATGCGTGTCAGAAAGCGTTTGTGGTAAACCGTGTGGGCGACTTTGGCTTGCTGCTCGGCATCCTCGGTTTATATTGGGCAACCCGCAGCTTTGATTTTGAAGTGATTGGCGATCGCCTGCAAGAGTTGGTGCGATCGGGTGCCCTCAGCGGTGGCATCGCGGCATTGCTTGCCATCCTCGTATTTTTGGGACCTGTGGCAAAGTCGGCGCAGTTTCCGCTGCATGTGTGGCTACCCGACGCCATGGAAGGTCCGACTCCCATCTCCGCCTTGATTCATGCGGCAACCATGGTGGCGGCGGGTGTGTTTTTGATTGCGCGGATGTTCCCCGTGTTTGAACACATTCCTACCGCGATGACGGTGATTGCCTGGACGGGCGGAGTCACTGCCTTTTTGGGAGCCACGATCGCCATTACCCAAATGGACATTAAGAAGGGTTTGGCATACTCCACCATGTCTCAGTTGGGCTACATGGTCATGGCGATGGGCGTGGGTGGCTACAGTGCTGGATTGTTTCACCTGATGAACCACGCCTACTTCAAAGCCATGATGTTCTTGGGATCGGGTTCCGTCATCCACGGCATGGAATCTGTGGTCGGTCACAATGCTGCCTATGCTCAAGATATGCGCTTAATGGGCGGCTTGCGAAAGTATATGCCAATTACCGCCAGCACCTTTTTTGTCGGCGTTTTGGCGATCTCTGGGATTCCCCCGTTTGCGGGTTTCTGGTCAAAAGATGAAATTTTGGGGCTAACCTTTGCTGCCAATCCGGTGCTTTGGCTGGTGGGCTGGCTCACTGCCGGAATCACTGCCTTTTATATGTTCCGGATGTACTTTCTCACATTTGAGGGAGAGTTTCGCGGCAAAGATAAAGCAGTGTTGAATCAAATCAATGCAGAACAGTTGCAAGCCGTCGGGTTAAACTTTGGTCCCGGTGCGATGAATCCCCAAGAGTTAATCATGGACACTCCGCCGGATGCTCACGATGATCATAGTCATGATGCCCATGGGCACGACAGTACGCCTCACGAGTCTCCTTGGACGATGGCTCTGCCGCTGGTGATTTTGGCGATTCCTTCGGCGCTGATTGGATTGGTAGGCACTCCGTTTAACAATTACTTTGAAGCGTTTATCCATGCGCCTGGAGAAGTGGTGGAAACGCTGGAACCAGGATTCCATGCTTTACCCAAAGAGAAACTAACCGAGTTTTTGATTATGGGCGGTAGCTCTGTCGGCATTGGTTTAATTGGGCTAACCCTGGCATCGCTGATGTATTTTTCTCGCAAAATTAACCCATCCGCGATCGCCGAAAAAATCCCCGTCCTTTACAATCTCTCCAAAAACAAGTGGTATATCGACGATATTTACTACAACGTGTTTGTGTTAGGTAGCCGCCGTTTGGCACGTCAGGTATTGGAAGTGGACTCTAAAGTGGTGGATGGCGTGGTCAATTTGACGGGTTTGGTGACCCTGCTGACAGGCGAAACCTTAAAATACCTGGAAAATGGTCGTGCCCAGTTTTATGCATTGGTTGTGTTTGCAGCCGTGCTGGGATTGGTAATTTTCTCTGGAGTGGCATAGTAGGGGCGTAGCATTCGGGCAATCATCTTGCGACTCCAAAGACCGACTGCCGAATGCCACGCCCTTACCCAAGATCCTTTCCATAACAAATAACGAACGGCTAATCATTACAATGCTGACTGAGAATTTTCCTTGGCTGACCTTCATCATTCTCTTTCCGATCGCAGCCTCCCTGCTGATTCCGTTAATTCCCGACAAAGACGGCAAAACGATTCGCTGGTATGCCTTGATTGTGGGATTGATTGACTTTGCGGTCATCGTCTACATGTTTGGCAGTTTCTATGATTTTTCCAGTTCAGAACTGCAACTGGTCGAGAGCTATTCCTGGATTGCTCCAATTGACCTGCGCTGGTCGGTGGGGGTCGATGGTCTATCCATGCCGCTCGTGATTTTGACTGGCTTTATTACCACTCTGGCAATCCTCGCTTCTTGGCCAGTCACCTTAAAGCCGCGATTATTCTTCTTCCTGCTGCTGGTGATGTATGGCGGTCAAATTGCCGTCTTTGCAGTCCAGGATATGCTGCTTTTCTTCCTCACTTGGGAATTGGAACTGATTCCTATTTACCTGCTGCTCTCGATCTGGGGCGGCAAAAAGCGTCAATATGCGGCAACGAAATTTATTCTTTATACGGCTGGCAGTTCGCTATTTATTTTGGTCGCAGGGCTGGCAATGGCATTTTATGGCGATACGGTCACCTTTGATATGCGATCGCTAGCCGCAAAAGATATGGCGCTCAACTTCCAACTGTGGATGTATGCTGCCTTCTTAGTTGCCTATGCCGTCAAACTGCCGATTATTCCCCTACACACTTGGCTGCCTGATGCCCACGGTGAAGCGACTGCGCCTGTGCATATGTTGCTGGCAGGCATTTTGCTGAAAATGGGCGGGTATGCCCTGATTCGCATGAATGTCGAGATGCTGCCCGGTGCCCATGCCGTCTTTGCGCCCGTGCTGGTCGTCTTGGGCGCAGTCAATATTATTTATGCCGCCCTCACGTCCTTTGCTCAGCGTAATCTGAAGCGGAAAATTGCTTACTCATCCATTTCTCACATGGGCTTTGTGATTATTGGCATCTCGTCCTTCACCGATTTAGGGTTGAGCGGTGCCATGTTGCAAATGGTGTCTCATGGGTTAATTGGAGCCAGTCTCTTCTTTTTGGTGGGCGCAACCTACGATCGCACCCATACTCTAATGCTGGATGAAATGGGCGGCGTGGGGCAAAAGATGAAGAAGATCTTTGCCATGTTTACCGCTTGCTCCATGGCATCCTTGGCACTGCCGGGAATGAGTGGCTTTGTCGCCGAACTGATGGTGTTTGTTGGGTTTGCTACCAGCGATGCCTACAGTTTGCCGTTTCGGGTGATTGTGATTTTGCTGGCAGCGGTGGGGGTGATTCTTACGCCGATTTATTTGCTCTCCAATCTTCGCGAGATTTTCTTTGGTCCTGAAAACAAAGCACTGACTGCTCACGAGGAACTGGTGGATGCGGAGCCTCGCGAGGTCTTCATCATTGCTTGCCTGCTAGTACCGATTATTGGCATTGGATTTTATCCCAAAATCTTGACCCAGATTTATGATGCCAAAACAATTGATCTAACAGCACGGTTGCGCGATCAACGACATGGATTGGCTGAGCAGGCTTCCTCAAACTCAATGGCGCTATTGGATGCTCAGCCCTTACAGGCACCCACAATCGCGACTGAGCACTCTTTATAAAAGGGAAGCATAAACGGAAAATTTACTTTTTCTCAACACAGTTGGGCGATCGCAGCCAAGCGTTAGTCGAAGTGGTATTGGGGGTATCGGCAACTAGGGCGATCGTGCCATCGGCTTCCTGCACCCATCCTTGAGCTTCGACGATTGCATCGGGCGATCTTGCGACTGCAACGTGCGTCATTTCCTGGTTCGTTTGCTTGGGTTGCGATCGCGGTTCTATCTTGTTTGTCGGGGAAACTTCGACCCAATTTGCCAGCCCTTCTCCACTGTGCAACGGCTCCAGCGGATTTTCTGCCAAACCGCCCCGCCCCGTGACCACAAAGGAGCTACGTCGAAAGCCACTTCCCCTCGCGCACTTCTGGTCAATTCGGCTGGATGGATCAACCAAGTTGACGGGCAGCGTACTTAAGCCCCGACTCGGATCAACATCAGGCGTATTCAGCGTTACCACACCATTCAGCGACGGATTATTTTGGGAAATTGCAGTAATGTCATTCGTGGGCAAGCGACGCGGATTGAGTTGACTAGAATCTGTGGTGCCCAGCAGCCGAATCAGATCATCTCGGCTTCGTAGGCTAAACCAATAAATACCTTGAGCCGTGATGCTAACTCGTCCACCCTGTCCATTAAAAGCATTGGCAATAATGTCGTTGTTCTCAAAAGGGGCGGTGGCTAGAAATGTCGTATTAATCGTGATGTTGCCCCCATCGCCGCCTGCTTGAGCAGTCCCCGCTGTTGCCGAGATTAAACTGTTGCGGCGCATCAGCAAAATATCGCGCACGGACAGGTCAATATTGCCGCCCTGCCCTGAGTCGGTGGATGCCAAAATTTGACCTTGGTTGTCTAGGGTCAAACGCTCAGCTTGAATGGAAAGATTGCCCGATGCTCCAGTGGCGGGTCGGGTGCCCACGGCAACTCCAGTGATATTGTTGAGCGTATTTGCGGCAACTTTGAGATTGGCAGCACTGCCGGATGCGACTGTGATGGTGGCGCGATCGCGCACCTGGATATCGGGCGATCGCACGATTAAGTTTCCGGCATTCCCCTGATCGGTTGCTTGGGCATAGAGTCCACTCGAAAAGCCATCCGGATCGGCTCCCTGCACCAACACTTGTTCATCTGCATTCACGGTGAGCGTGCCGCCTTGACCCGTGCCAAAGGTGGAAACCGAAATCGCTGCTCCATTTTGGACGGTGAGTTGACGAGTATTGAGGGTTAAATCTCCGGCGCTACCGACTCCAAACGTATCTGCCGAAAAAGCGGTGGGAGTCCTGCCTGTGGGAGCGAGGATGGAACCCTCCAAACTCACCGACTCCGCCGCATTCACAGTTAAGTTACCGCCGCGTCCACTGCCAAATGTTGAGGTTGCCAAAATCCCCCCCTCTTGCAGCATCACCTGACGAGCATTTACGGTTAAGTCTCCGGCGTTGCTGGTGCCAAAGCTAGAGGTTGCCAGCCGACTGGGAGAAGTGCCATCAGGGGAAATGCCGCGAATATCCACCACATCTGCGCTCACAGTTAAAGTGCCGCCTTGCCCAGCCGGAGATCCTAAGATTCTAAAGTCTCCTGTGGTGGAAGAAATCACGGCTCCATCTCGCAGGATCAATTGTCCAGCCGCGATCGCCACATTCCCCGCCTTGCCCGTGCCAAACGTATTAGTGCCTAACTGGGAAAATTCTCCCGTTGCTGAGGTGCCGCTGAGGATAAAAGTGTTGTTGGCGATCGCGCTCACGTTGCCGCCTTGCCCCGTGCCAACACTGCCTGCACCAATCCCGGCTCCATTCAGTAAGTTAATCGAGTTCCCCCGTAACGTAATATCACCAGCGGTGCCTGAGCCTGCCGTACCACTATTAATGATGCTATCTGTCAGGGCGATCGCGTTTGCCTGAATGTCGATATTTCCGGCTCTACCTGCTCCTGCGGTTCCAGTCAGAATACTGCTGTTTGTGGACGCAAAGGTTGCGCCGCTATTGATCGTAATGCTGCCGCCGTTATCGTTGCCAAAGGTCGCAGCATTGAGGCTATCGGTCGTAATGTTGCCAGCAGCGGCAAGTTGAATTCCTCCTGCACCCGCGATCGCCGAGTCCGTCCGAATTAGATCGGTCGTGGTAATGTTGCCGCCTGTGCTAATAAAACGAATGTTGCCGCCTGTGCCCGTACCAAAGCTGCCGGAATCCATGGCATTGCTTGTGATATCTCCTGCTGCCGTCAGGTTGATATCTCCCCCCTTGCCGAAGACTGATGTGGTTCTGGCTTCAAGCACCGTAATTGCGCCTGCGGTACTTGCAAGGGTAACGGTGCCCGCATTTGCTGCCACCCCAGACGCAGCGGCATTGAGACTTGTTACCTGGATACTCCCTTTCGCAGTTAGCCCGATGTTCCCAGGAAACTCACCATTTGCTCCCAGGATATCTGTTTCAATGGCACCATCACGGCTGAGCAACCGAATTGACCCACTCGTGCCGCCCCCTAAGCCAAATGCAAGCATTACGCCTGAACGAATGCTATTAGTTGCCAAAATTGTGACATTGCCTCCATTGCCAGTCCCGATGCCTGGTCCTCTGGCAACAATATCTCCCACCACAGCGCTGCCCCGCGAGTCAATGAACACAGCGCCTGCATTTCCCGGAAATCCATCAATGTCAATCCCCCCTGTTCGGATTGTGCCCGTTAAGCCGGGGTTGGGAAAGTATTGATTGGTCAGGTAAACGAGATGATTGCTAATATCAAACGCGCCTGGCTCACCAATACTGCCGATCGTAATATTGGCACTAGTTCCAGTGCCACCTGTTCCTGGTAGCGGTGTAAATCCAGCTATGTTGCTCGTAACTCCTGGCACTCCAAATGCTGTGGTTCCGGCGCGAATATCCAGAGTCGGATGAAGGGTGCCATCGATGTTAAGCAGGGTGCCATCTGAGAGGGTGACCGTTTCTCGGAGGGAGTTTGCTACGGTATCGGCTCCAGTAATGTCTACGTTCCCGGTAATGGTGACATTGCCGCCTGCCAGAATATGCAGCGAGGCTCCGGTATAGCTGGCAAAGTTAACATCGCCGCTGGCACGAATAATCGGGTCATAGGGGCTGAATAAGTTTCCTGGGCTACCGTCTAATTGTTCAATCCGAAAGTTGCTGCCGCTAAAGTAATGGGCATCTCCGCCGACTGTGCTATGACTCCGCAGCACCAGGTCGCCGCCAGAAAATAAGCCGCTATTGGGATGGTTAAGGGCAAAAATGTCGATCGCCCGATCGCCCTGAATGATCAATTTTCCACCTGCGGCCGCAATAAATGGAGCCGTAGTAGAATCGCGAATTTTCACCGTGTTCAAGGCTCTTAGAGTTAAATCGCCGCCTGATTGCAATTGTCCTTGCAAATCCAAGTTGCCTGCTGCCAAGATCAGGTCTTTGCCGACGGTCAGGTTGCCAGCGTTGGCGATCGTGGCTTGGTGATTAATGCCATACTGCAACCCGATCGGTACATTCACCGTTAGTAGCGGTGGTGCCTGTGGATTAGAAGCGCTGAACTCGCTGCCATCAGGAAACTTGAAACTGCTGGCGGTGCTAGCTAAAAACGAACCTGCCACATCTAAGCGAGCATTGGGTCCAAACAAAATGCCGTTGGGGTTAATTAGAAACAGGCTGGCTGTACCGTTCACGCCCAAAGTTCCCAAAATCCGAGAAGGATCGGCTCCCGTGACGCGGCTCAAAATGGTTTCAATGCCCACTGGGTTCGCAAAATAGACTCGCTGCCCATCCCGCACATTGAACTGTAAGAAGCTGTGAAATAGATTCACCCCGCGTGTGGCTCCGCCCTGGATCAGGTCTGCCGGAAGTCCGCGCACAGTGACATTCGGCGTAACGCTAGAAGACTCGGTTCCTAGGGTTTGATCGGGAGTAACCTGAGCCAAAGATGGCAGCGCAGTGAAACACAATCCAGCCAGTCCTAAGCCAGCGATCGCGGTCAGTGCTTGATGCCAGCCTTGACAATCTTGAGCCATTTTCAGGATCACTTTTTCGCTTTTGATAGAAATCCTACCGCAATAATATTATGTCGCCAAATGATGATGACAAGCATTTCAGGAAAAACTTAACCATAGAGATTCGCTTGTATCCGCTTGGCTCTTATGGTTAATGAGCAGAGAGTTTTGACTGAAAACACAGGTTAGCGAGCTTAAATATTCAGTATGCGATGTGCAATTATTTCTTAGCCCTCTTTTTAAGGGGGTTGGTGGATCGGCTGTTAGCAGAACACTTTGTGAAGATCCCCCTGAATCTCCCTTTTTAAGGGGACTTGGACTGGAAAGTCGCACATCGCGTTAAATATTAAGTTGTAAAAAATTAAAGTATCAGCAATTTGGCGGTTTATTTCTCTGGGAGGAAGCTTTAAGTTACATATAGCCGATCGCTCATCGCAGTTAAGTCTAAGTACTTAGTCAATCTTAATGTCTGGGCTTCAGTAGATGTGAGAGTCAATCTAACCCTTCATTTAAATTAATTCAAAGAGGTTCAACTCATGCGTATGCCTGGTCTAGACCGAATTGCGTTGCATTTAGGCATTGCACTCTATTTCATTTCAACTGCCGCTATCGCTCCTGCTCTAGCTCAACAAAATAACCTAAGTCGAAGTGAGTTTCCAGGACGGCGCATTGGGGGTGGAACGCGCGGAGAATGCTTAGCGGGTAACCACCCGGTAGTGGCTTTGAACCCAGCAAACAATCTGGGGGTGACTGCTAGCGATCGCCCCTCCCTTTATTTCGCAGTCCCCAACCTGGACGAGTCTTATCCTGTTGAGTTTGTTTTGCGCGATGCCAGTGGAAAATCAGTCTATGAAACCGCTCTAGAATCAAGTAAAAACAAGGATCTTGTGGGCATTCAGGTGCCAAAAAACACGTTGAAGGTGGGACAAGATTATCAGTGGTATTTTTCGGTCGTGTGTGATGCTAGCGATCGCTCCCAAAACATGGTTTTGTCAGGGTGGTTGCGGCAAGTATCCCCCCCAGTTGCTATCAAGGATGCATCTGGTTTGGAGGCGAATCTTAATTTAGCAATGTCTTATCAGAAGGCTGGACTCTGGAGCGACGAGATCGCCACCTTGGTTGAGTTACGCCAGACCCACCCCCACAATGACCAGGTTCAGGCTCAGTGGAAACAACTCTTACAACAGTTAGAGTTGAAGTCGATTTTAATGCCATCAATGGCAAGTCAGTTGTAAATAGATGTTGACTATGTGACGGAATTTTGGGTGTCAGTCACTACTTTTGCTAACCAATTACGATCGCGCTTTCATCCTCTTCCAGGGTGGCGCGATCGTAAATTGTCACTCTCCCGTAGCCTTTGGGTAACAGGGCGCTCTATCGTTTTATCAAGTACGGTTGTAGCGGGATTAATTGGGGGAATTCAGCAGGTTGGCGGACTAGAAATACCAGAATTATTGGTTTTTAATTGGTTCACCCAGCTTCAGCCTGATAAAGTTCCCGATCCGCGCTTGCTGATCGTTACCATCACAGAACACGACCTCCACCGCTACCGTTGGCCCCTATCTGATCAAACTCTTGCCCAGGCATTAACCCAACTTCAGGCTAATCGCCCCAAGGTCATCGGTCTAGATCTGTATCGTGATATTACGAATCCACCAGGAGCCTCTGCCCTTGCTACTCAACTGCAAGCTAAAAACCTGATCGCCATCACCGAAATTATTGGTGACATTTCCTCGCCTCCGGGGGTTGAGCCTGAGCGAGTTGGGTTCAACGACCTGGCACTGGACGCAGATGGAGTCCTTCGCCGAAATCTCTTATTTGTTGCCGGATCAGACCAGACCTACTATTCCTTTGCGTTACGAATGAGTTTGTTGTACCTCCGTAGCCAGGACATTCTCTTTCGCCATAGCGATCAAGCTTTGTTTTTGGGCGAAAACCCGATCGCGGCTTTAGAACCAACCTCTGGCGGCTATCAAACGGCTGATACACGCGGCTATCAAACCTTGCTAAACTATCGCGCTCGCAGCCATGTAGCACAAACGGTGACGCTCAGTCAGGTATTGGATGGCGATGTGAATCCGGAGTGGGTGCGTGACAAGATTGTTCTGATTGGCACGATCGCCCCTAGTTTGAAAGACCAGGTATATACGCCCTACAGCACTAGCCAACAGGATAGATTTCAGATGTCGGGAGTGATAATCCACGCTCAAATGACCAGTCAACTGCTGGACATTGCCACTGGAGAACAGCGGTTATTCCAGTTTTGGACTCAGGAGGGTGAATTGCTTTGGCTCTGGAGTTGGGCGTTCATCGGCGGATTGCTTGTTTGGCAGTTGAGACATCCTCTCTCGTTTGGGATAGCTAGCATCGTTTGCCTGCTGGCGATCGGCGGCATCGGCTGGGGACTGTTTGGCAATCTGATCTGGATTCCTGTTGCAGAGCCTATGCTGGGATTTATGGGAGCGGTGGGTTTGGCAATGGCACATCGCCTACTTTACACAACCACCCGCGATCCGCTTACGGGCTTGCTCAATCGGGACGCATTTGTGCAGCATCTGCAACGATCGCTGACTCATATCGCTCGCCCCAAAGCCACGTCCAACCTCGGTGTCATATTTCTACACCTGGATCGTCTCCAACTGATTAACGAGAGTTTGGGAAGCCAAATGGGCGATCGCGTTCTATTACAAGTGATTGCTCGATGGCAAGCCATCCTACCCCGATCTGTCCATCTTGCCAGGATTGGGGACGATGAATTTGCGCTTTTCCTCGAACATAGTCAAAAGGGAACCCTGACTACGCTGGCAGACAAACTTCAATCTGCTTTGACAAAACCATTTTTGATCAACCAGCACGCGATCGTGACAACGACCAGTATTGGCATTGCAGTCACTCAAACAGATCATCGCCACACACCTGAAAATTTGCTGCGCGATGCCCACACAGCTATGTATCGCGCTAAAGCATTAGGAGCCGCCCGCTATCAAGTGTTTGCGACAGGAATGCTAACGGAAACCGTCGATCGCTTCACGCTTGAAAATGAATTGCGGCAAGGTATCGATGCTCAAGAATTCGTCCTCTACTACCAACCGATTATTTGTCTCAGCACTGAAAAAATTGTGGGATTTGAAGCGCTTGTGCGATGGCAACATCCCACTCAAGGGTTTGTGCTACCGTTCAAGTTTATTCCGTTGGCAGAAGAAACTGGGCTAATTATTCCCCTAGGAGCCTGGATTTGCCAATCTGCTTGTCAGCAGGCGCACCAATGGCAACATCAGTTTCCTATCCAGCCTTTGATGATCAGCATCAATCTTTCGGGTCGCCAGTTTGAGCAGCCCGATCTAATCGAGCAGTTTAAGCAAATTATCCAAGATGCAGATATTCAAGAGACGACCCTGAAGCTGGAAATTACTGAAAGCATGGTGATGGGAGATGCTGACGCAGCGATTGATCTGATGCTGCGGCTCAAATCCCTCGGCTGCAAGCTGAGTATGGATGATTTTGGCACAGGCTATTCATCCCTCAGCCAACTCCGGCGCTTCCCAGTTGACACCCTCAAGGTGGATAAGTCTTTTGTGCAGAAGATGGGCGAGAGTCACGAGGATCATGAGATTGTTCGCATGATTATTTCTCTGGGGCACACGTTGGGTATGGATGTGGTTGCAGAAGGGGTTGAGACAAAAGCAGAGGCAGACGCGCTGCGATCGCTCGGTTGTGAATTTGGTCAAGGATACTTTTGGGCGAAACCATTACCCGCTGCCGAAGCAACTGCGCTTCTACAGCAGCAAGCATAGACGGCAACAAGCATAGACGGCAGACAGAATAGTTTGTTGATTTTCTCAGTTCAAGCGTTATTCATTTTTAAGGACTAAACACGATGCGCCTAATGACTCAGAAACTACCAACCAATCGGGACAAGGCAGAATTGGTTAAACACTGGATTGCCAAATTTGTTTGTGTTGGGGCAACCCTTACCATTGTTGGATTCAGCCCTCTCCCTGCCCTATCCCAAACCTTGAGCGAAAAAATCCTGGCAATGGAGAGCGGACTCAAAAAAGAGTTTGAGGATTATTTCGGGGAACATTTGGCGGATGTGACTCAAAGCCCCGATAAAATTGCCCAAACCTTACAACGCATCGGTCAACAAACTAAGACAAAACCCGCCGTCCTCTGGGTGGTTCCCCGTAAAGATCACCTCCACTTGGTGCTGATTACTCCTGCTGGTAAACCGATTGTTCGAGATCTCTACGAAGTCCCATCGGCTAAACTGGGCGGCGTTGTTGATGCGTTCCACCTAGAAATGCATGGTTCCTCAGATAAAGGAAAGATGATTGCCGCTAAACAACTGTATGACTGGATAATTAAACCGTTTGAAGTAGAGTATCTCAAAGCGGAAGGCATTGATTCCATTCTGTTCTGTCTTGGTAAGGGTGTGCGGACATTACCGCTGACGGCTCTCCACGACGGCAAGAAATTTCTGTTGGAAGAATATAGTGTGACGCGCATTCCTGCCTTCAATTTGATTCAAACGGAGTATGTCAGTCTTCAACAGGGTCAAATTCTGGCGATGGGAGCATCTAAATTTCAGCAGCAACCCCCCTTGCCTGCGGTGCCTACAGAACTCTCAAACATTCTGCAAGAGCTTCAATCTGCCAGACCCTTGCAGTATCAATGGAAAGGACAATCATTTCTAAATCAGAATTTCACTCTCTCTAATCTGCAACAACGTGTTAATACCCAGCATCCAAACATCGTGCATCTGGCAACCCATGCTGTGTTTAAGTCTGGCAAACCGGATAACTCCTACATCCAGCTTTGGGATACTAGACTTGGGTTGAACAATATCCGTGCAGTGAATTGGGGGTCACCCTCTCTGGAACTGCTGGTGCTGAGTGCCTGTAGGACTGCGATCGGGGATGATCAAGCAGAACTTGGCTTTGCCGGAGTAGCCCTCAAATCAAAGGTCAAAACGGTTCTGGCGAGTCTTTGGAACGTCAGTGATGAGGGCACTTTGGCTCTGATGAGTGAGTTTTATCGGCAACTGGGAACCACTTCAACGAAAGCTGAAGCCCTTCGACAAGCCCAATTACGAATGATGCGGGGAGATATTCGGATTGAGGGCAAACAACTGATACTCTCACGCGGTGCTGTCCCTTTACCCCCAGAGTTAAACGGTAAAACTAGCAATGATCTCTCTGCGCCTTACTACTGGGCTGCCTTCACGTTGATTAGTAGTCCTTGGTGAATCGCTTGGTGTTTTGATGGGGTACCAAAATCTCAGACCAATTTAAACGGTATTCAAGGCAGATAGGGCATCCAAGATAAAGGAATAACCTGTGAAAGAAGCAATTACTTGTAGTGTCAACTCAGCCAGGAGTTGATCGACTTTGACTGTAGGCGATCGCAGGTTTAGTAAAGTCCTCGCCCAAAATTATTCTATGGGAAATATAGATTTGGAAGCAAGGAGTCAGGCTAGAATACTGCTGATTTCTGGTTTTGATTTTGCCCTGCTTTCAAGGAAGCATTTTTATGTCTAATGCTCTGCTAGAAAATCGCGACTATACGTTGATTGTCGCAAAAACGGCTGCCAGTATTGCTACCATGCCTCCAGGCTATGAAAATCGCTGGGCGGCGGCTCATTCTGCAATTGTGGCATTAGCTCAAACCTGTGAAGAACTCGATCCCGATGGAATTACGGTTTATATTTCCTCTCGTGACCATTCGGAGGGTGCATTCAAACGATACGAGCAAGTGACTCCAGCGCAAGTAGACGAAATTTTTCAAGACAACTATCCTCCAGAAACCCTTTCGTTGCTAGATGGTTTGCAGTTGGCTCTAGATGAATACTCTATACGCAAGACTGCAAAGCTGACGAAGCAGAATGGAGCCATTATTATCGTGTTGATTGATGGTGAACCATTGGATCGAATGAAAATCGCGAAGGCGATCGCCCATGCTGCGAATGCGCTTGATTCAAATAACGAATTGGGAATTGGTTTTGCTCACATTGGGAATGACTTAATCGCCAGAGGGTTTCTATCTGCCTTGGATGATGATTTGCGATCGCGCTTTGGCGCAAAGTTTGATATTGTTCACACCAAAGTTTTCCAAGAGATTGATCCGACGTGCTTAACTGACTTCCTAACAGATATTTTGCAGCGTTAATTGAAGCCTTTAGCTGAGTGGTGTGTTCACTTTAATTAGATGAATAAGGAATAATTGAGAGGCTACTGAATGAGAGTTTTCAATGTCTTAAAGGATTCTTAACAGAACACTAAAACACTTTTTTCTATAAAGCTATGTTGCGTCTAAGAAAATAGGCGCTCATTCGCTATAATCCTTGTCAGATGAGGGTTTGGTGAATGATTTAAAGCGTTTAGTCAACAAAAGTATTTTCAGAGATTAGCAAAATTGTTGCACTTTCAAAGTGCTCAATTATAATCACAGCAGTCATTCTAAGGATTTTGGGATATGAATAAAGGTGAACTGGTTGACAAGATTGCTGAAAAGGCAAGTGTCACTAAGAAAGATGCTGATCTTGTGCTTTCGACATTGTTAGATGTCATTTTAGATACTGTTGCTAGTGGAGATAAGGTCACGTTAGTTGGCTTTGGCACCTTTGAAGCCCGCGATCGCCAAGCACGGGAAGGGCGCAACCCTTCTACCGGCGAACCGATCAAAATTCCAGCCACCAAGGTTCCAGCATTTAGCGCTGGAAAGTCATTTAAAGATAAAGTCGTTGGCAAAGCAGAGTAATCCACTCGATGAAAACAGGGCATTTTGAGTAAGCGGCTTGAGGCACTGTCTGACCTGGCTATCTTGGAATTAAAACACCGATTCAATCTATGCAAGACTTGGTTTTGCTTGGTGGGGGACATGCTCACGCGATCGCCCTGCGATTGTTTGGCATTACTCCTTTACCAGGGGTGAGGCTAACCCTAATTTCTGAGAATTTTGAAACGGCTTATTCTGGAATGCTGCCGGGACATGTGGCAGGAATTTACAGCCATGAGGGTTGCCACATTGATCTGAATGAGCTAGCTAAGTTTGCTAAAGCACAGGTTTTTGTAGATCAAGCGATCGGGTTAGATTTGCAAGCTAATCAGGTGTTTTGTGGCAATCATCCTCCGCTCCCCTTTGATGTGCTGTCGATTGATATTGGCAGCACGCCTCATCTTCCCGCTGGACTGGTTGGCATGGATCGAGTGATTCCTGCTAAACCAGTCCATCATTTTTTGGAGCAATGGAGATCGCTGCTCCATACCGTTGCTCAGCAGCGCGATCGCCCATTGCAGTTGGGGATTGTGGGCGGGGGTGCAGGGGGAGTAGAACTAGCGCTGAATATGCAGCGGCGTTTACAAGACTTACTAAAAGCGGCTGAGAAACCGTTGAGCAATATTTCTCTGCATCTACTGCATCGGGGTTCTCAGTTGTTACCGCGACATCCCCCTTGGGTCGGCGATCGCGTTCATCAAATTTTTGAGCATCGGGGTATACAGCTTCACTTAAATGAAACGGTTCACACTGTGAAACTGCCTCATGTTCGTTGCGTCTCAGGCTTCGAGCTTCAGTGTGATTATCTTTTTTGGGTGACTCAGGCTACTGCTCCAAAGTGGCTGGGTGCAGCGGGGCTTGCTGTGAATGATGCTGGCTTTCTTTTAGTGGATAATACTTTGCGATCGCTCTCCCATCCTCATATTTTTGCCGTCGGTGACATTGCCACAATGGTTAACCATCCCCGACCCAAAGCTGGAGTTTTTGCGGTACGTCAAGGAAAGCCGCTCGTTGAGAATTTTCGCCGTTTGGTTCAAGGGCAACCTCTTAAACCTTTTCACCCGCAAAAGCGCTACCTCAGCTTAATTGGGACGGCAGATGATCAGGCGATCGCGGTGTGGGGCAAACTGTCTGGGCAGTCCAAATGGTTTTGGCAATGGAAAGACCACCTCGATCGCCAATTTATGCAGCGTTTTAAAAACTTGCCAGACTCATGAAGTTTTTCGTCTATGGGCTTTCGGCTATAGACCATAAAAAAGTCTGGCAGATAGATCAACCAGACTTCTATTGATTGAATGACTTTTGAGTCAATCGAATGGTGTGACTTTAATTGACAAAGCCACGGAAAATCGAATCTACAACAGAGAAATTTTGGAGCAAGAAATAGGCTAGAAAAGCTGCACCCATTGCGCCAATAAAGAAACCACCCGTTAGCTGGCTCCAGCCATCAGCCGATTGCAGTTTATCGGATGAATTGTCATCGGCATCAGAAAAGGTGACCAATCCATAAATCGACAAACAAGCTGTGGCAATCAAAATTAGGGCACCACCTGAGATTAGCGCTCCCAAGGCTGCAACGTCAGAGTCGCGTAAGGGTCCAAATACAACCCAAGGACCAATAATAAAATAGCCATGGGCTAAGCCGATTTCAAGACCCCGTAGCAGCGGAGCTAACCCTTTGCGATAAGCAGGCAGGTTACCAATAAATGCTCTGGTAAAATCGGAATCACTGATCGGCGTAGACAGATGCCCAACAAAGGGATCGCCTTTGTAAGGTTTAATCAGGTTCTCCATTCTGAATTTCCTTAATTATAAAAAGCAAGTACCAAAGAATTGAGCTTATTTTACGTCTGTAGGGGGACACCTGAAACAACGATGGGGTAACCGTTAGAAAAGTTAATGAAGCAGCTTGGCAGCTTGAATTTTCTGGCGTAACTCTTCGGTGATATCGAAAAGTTGACTTTGGGCGATCGCGTCTTGATTTCCGGTTGCCAGCCACTTCAACTGCACTGTTTGGCTAGCGGCTTCGTCATCACCCACAATTAAACAGGCAGCGGCACCACTGCGATCAGCACGTTTAAACTGTTTGCCAAAAGCACTTCCGCTCAAATCCAGTTCTACCGTAAAGCCGCCTTGTCGAAGTTTTTGTGCCAAAACTACCGCCTGCGCTTCAGCTTGAGTGCCTCTAGAAACCAGATAAAAATCAACGTTGGCAGCAGGCAAACTGTGGAGTTGTTGCAATAAAATAACCAGCCGTTCTATGCCGATCGCCCAACCCACCGCTGGAGTATCGGCTCCACCCAACTCAGCCACCAAGCCATCGTAGCGCCCCCCCCCGCCCACGGTTGCTTGAGCGCCCAAATCAGCCGATTGCATTTCAAATACGGTATGGGTGTAGTAATCCAAACCGCGCACTAGCCGGGTGTTGATTAAAAATGGGATGTTTAAATCAGTCAGCAAGGCTTGAACCTGCTCAAAGCGCTGCTGTGAATCAGGGTTGAGGTGATCTAAAACGCTGGGTGCCTCAGTCAGAATCGCTTGGGTGCGTTCATCCTTGCTGTCCAGAATTCGCAACGGGTTGCGCGCTAGGCGATCTTGCGAGTCGGCATCTAGATCGGCTTTATGGGGCGTGAGGTAGGAGACTAAGGCTTCGCGATAGTGCAGGCGATCGCTGGCATTTCCAATCGAGTTCAGGTTTAGCACCAGTTTTTTTAACCCTAACGCCTGCAAAATATCGGCAAAAATGGCAATCACTTCTACGTCTGCCCGTGGTGAAGGGCTACCCAACACTTCTACACCAATTTGGTGGAACTGTCGCTGTCGTCCGGCTTGAGGGCGTTCATAGCGAAACATGGAGCCACAATACCAAAGCCGCTGCACGCCACCTTGAGCATTAAGGCTATGTTCAATGAACGATCGCACGACTCCGGCGGTTCCTTCGGGGCGCAGAGTAATCGAGCGATCGCCCCGATCTTTAAAGGTATACATCTCCTTGCCTACTACGTCGGTTGCTTCCCCAATGCCGCGCTCAAACAGGTTCGTTTGCTCAAAAATCGGGGTGCGAATTTCTTGGTAAGCGGCTCTGCCCAAAATTTCCCGTGCGGCGGCTTCGATCTGCTGCCAATAGCGGACTTCTTCGGGCAAAATGTCGCGTGTGCCGCGTGTGGCTTGAATGGAACCCATGGTAAATGAGGAGTAGGGAAGTTTTGAGTTTTGAGTTGGGACTAGGGGGAATGCGTACATCCACTCATCCACCCTTTCAACTCAAAGTTGACACTCTACTAAATTTTAGAGAGGAGAGGATTTATTAAGCTGAAGCAATTGTTTCTACTGATTCCCAAGCCCCATAGAGATCGCCATAGTACGCCAAAATTTGACTCACTTGTTTTTCTGCCGCTGCATTCTCAGGATGATTGATCCATAAACTATCAATCTGGCTCAAGGTATAGTCAAATTGCTGAGAGGTCTGTGGCACTAGCTCAATTTGCACTCCTCCCACCTGTTCTAGATGAGCCGCAACTTCTCGATATACTGCCAGAGGCAACTGCGCGAACCGAATACGATACTTCAAAACCATTGATTTAATGATTGAAAGCAAACATAAATAAAGAGTGTTAAAGGAAACAAAAGCAACTCTTCAGAAAAACTCAATTAGCTAGGGCGATCGCTTAAGCTATTAATTCATTATGCGGCTATCAGCGCCATTTCCAGTGTCTACATTGGGCAACGTGCAGCAGGTAACATCATTCAGACATACCTTGCCCCATAGCAGCGCCCACCGCACTAAAGCCACTCGATTATCAGTTTCAGTCTTAGTCAGAATATTGCTGATATGGTTGTCCACGGTGCGCTTACTAATTTCCAGTTTCTCGGCAATCTCCTGGTTTGTTAAGCCAGCGGCTACCCATTCAATCACTTGCAGTTCCCGTTCTGATAAAGAACTCTGCACCTGAGATTCGCCACTCGCCATGTCTATAGGTGCCTGTGTATATGTACTCATGCCCTTTATTGTAGGGGCTTCTTTGCCAAAAACAACTATCTAAATGCCTTTATTTTGAGACAAAAGAGAATCCTTTACGAGTCGGTCTAGCTTGGATTGTCTGCACTTCAAACTTAATCTGATCGATCTGTTGACCTTGCTTTACTTGCAGCGTCCAAGTTCCCGCTTGAGGTTTCCAAAAGAAGGTATTAGCAGCAGATGCTGCCAACGGTTGACCATTCAGCCGCCATTCTATTGCTGTTTTAGCTGTTTTAGAAGTGCCTGCCAGTTTGAATTCTAAGCGCTGAGAGGGATCATCTTTGCCAATCACAAACCTATCGCCACTACGAGGAGAGACAATTCTCAATTCCATCGTCGCGCTAGACAAATTCTTGGGTTGTCGCGCTAGCCATTCGTTATAGTCTGCTGGCAGCTTCAACTGAATCTTACCGTTCACGGTGGGAAAAAAGCGATCGCTCTCCTGTTCATAGGTCGCCAATTCTTCAGGAAATAGATATTCCTGCACCACCGCCGGACAAGCAGAAGTAGGACGCGCCCCTGACACTGCACAGATCGGGCGTTGCACCAGCCCAGTTGGAGCTTGAAACGGCTTAGGTTCTTGCTGTTCGTGCAGATGTAGCATAATTCGATTCCACAAAGGAGCCGCCCCCATCGCTCCTGACACCTTTTGCATCGGCGCACTATCAAAGTTTCCAACCCACACCGCGACAGTGTAATTTGTGGTAAAACCTACTGTCCAAGTATCTCGATAATCGGACGAGGTGCCCGTTTTCACCGCTGCCGGAAAGGGTAACGCCAGCAAGGAATCTACGCCAAACGCCCGCGATCGCGCATAGCGATCGCTGAGCATATCTGTGACCAGCAACCAAGTGGAAGGATTTTGAGTTTTGAGTTTTGAGTTTTGAATGGGGCTTCTGTTTCCCCGTTCCCCCTTCCCTGTTCCCTGTTCCTTACTCTCCTTGCACTCACTACCCAATCCCTGGCACTTGATGCTCAGTGCCTTCCCCTGCCTTGCTAAGGTCAGATACGCTTGTGCCAATTCCCAGAGGCTGACTTCGCCGCTGCCGAGGGTAAGTCCTAAGCCATAGTGTTCCGGAGTCTGGGTGAGGTGCTTGAAGCCAAGCTGATGGAGGCGATCGAGAAACGTACTTACACCCACTTTTTCTAGAGTTTTGACGGCTGGCACATTGAGGGAGTTTGCTAAAGCCAGTCGCACCCGCACCGGACCTTGGAAGGTTTCGCTGTAATCGGAAGGGCTATATAGGCGCGCTCCTGGAATGGCGTAGCGAGTCGGTACATCCGCCAGAATGGTGTTGGGCTGGATGGTGCGATTTTCGAGGGCAAGCTGATAGAGAAACGGTTTGAGAGTTGAACCCGGTTGGCGTAATGCCTGTACGCCATCGTTCTGTCCTAGCTGGGTTCTGGCAAAATAATCTGGCGATCCCACATACGCCAAGACATTGCCTGTTTGGTTATCGAGTACTAATACGGCGGCATGATGGACATTGTGAGGGGCAAGGCTGCGAATCACTTGCAGCGCCTGAGTTTCAACAAATTGCTGAAGGGGGCGATCGATCGTCGTGCGAACTTGGGCGGGATGATGGGCGGGAAGCTGATCGGCTAACCAAAACAAAAAATGGGGGGCTGCCACAATCCCCTGCTGGCGAGATTGCAGAGCGGTGGCTTCAGTGTAGGCGCGATCGCCCTGATTACGGGTAATGTAACCATCTTGCACCATACGATTTAGCACATAGGATTGGCGCTTTTTCAACGACAGCAAGTGATCGTAAGGATTAAGCCGATTGGGATCATTGGGAATCGCCGCCAGCAGACTCGCCTGAGCCAGTGTCAAATCGCTAGCTGGAACGCCAAAGTAGATGCGAGATGCCGCTTCCACACCGTAGATGTTGCTGCCCATGGGCAAACGGTTGAGATATGCCTGCAAAATCTCGGCTTTACTCATGCCTGCGGTCAGTCGCCAGGATGTCCAAATTTCTTGTAGCTTCGCTTGGGCAGTGCGCGGAGAATTCTCTAGCATTCGCGCCAGTTGCATTGTAATCGTGGAGGCACCGCTAACGATTTGCTTTGCCTGAAGTGCTTCTAGCAGAGATCGCACGATCGCCCGTTCATCCAGTGCGCCATGGTGATAAAACCGCTGATCTTCAGCCGCAATGATTGCCTGGAGAAATTGCGGCGACACCTGAGATAGGGGCACTGACACCGTATGTTCCTGATCACGAGTTAGCACTGTGCCTAGCGGTAGCCCGTTGCGATCAGTGAATTCCGCTGCCTGCTGGCTTTGCACAATATCACTCGCTCGAATCGGCGCAAGATAGGGCAGCGATCGCACAGTTAATACTGCAACTCCTAACCCCAAAAACACTTTCAGCGTTTTAGCATAGCGCTTCGTAAGGCTCCATTGCTGCGGGTTCCAGTTCACTGTGAATCGGTGCCAATGGTACGACATACTGTTCCTGCTGATCTACTTTTCAACAGACTACATCGGCGATCGCGGGATCTCCGGGAAAGCAACATTCATTACTATTAAATGGGAAAGTAAATGGAAAAAATCACTTTTTCTATTTTTTAGATTTAAAAAAAATTATTCCTACCTCATCTCTGATTCTACCTTTAGGGAGAAGAATGAGAAGTCCTTAACAACTACCTTAAGAAAGCATCATTGCGCTTTCTAAACTTGTCTAAGGAGCTAATTTTTTATGGTTAATCTAAGTTAGTTACGTAAGAGTTTAAGCACACTATTGATTATTTTCATGTTGCTTTTAAGTAGCGTACTGATTAAAAGTTTTTCAGAGCCAGCATTGGCAAACTTTCTGGTTCAGAATGCAGAATCATCTGAAACAGGAAACGCTGGATACAATGGTTTTTATCGAAATCTTCAAGAAGGAAAACAAAAATATAACAGCCGGACAAAAGCTCTTGATACCGGATCAAGTGCGGCTGAAATAATGGAAGCCAAACAAAACTACTTAAAAGATTCTCAGAACAATTCTCAAATGGCTCAAAGGTCTACTAAAGAGACAATAGGTGATAACTCAAATGGTATTCAAAAAGCAGCCGATACCATTCGTAAAAAGCTGAATTTAGATGAACCTGTGCCACAAAGCACTAAAGATTTCTTAAATGATGTGCAACAAAAAGTAGATGATATAGTTGCTCCAATCGCTGGACAATAATACTATTTGTCTGCCCCAGTTTTGAAAGATGCTCTGATTGTAAAATATTTTAGAAGCAAGGAAAATGCGATCGCTGAAGTCGAAAAAAATTGGTTTGTGCGTTAAGAAGCAGTTGATTTAGCGATAAAAATAGCTTACTCAAAATATTTTATTTTTTACACCATTGTTGCGACCGCCTTTAGCACATTGCCTATCCTGCTTGCAAGAAGAAGGTGCAATAATGCGATCGCCTGCCAAAGCCTGTTACAGTGTGCCAAACCCTTTCTTTTTCTTGTCCTTCTTCTTTTTAGCTGGAGCGCCCCCGCCCCCGCCTCTCCAACCAGGCTGAGGACGACCACCACCCATTCCCGGCATTCCGCCCATTCCTGGCAATCCACCCATTCCACCCGGAAAATTGCCCTGCCCTAGCTGCTGCATCATGGTTCGCATTTGCTGGAATTTGCTGACGAGTTCCCCGACCTCTTTTTCGGTGTGTCCAGAACCACGGGCAATCCGACGGCGGCGACTAGGCGAACTGGAGAGCAAGTCAGGATCTTTGCGTTCCATCACCGTCATGGAGCCAATCATGGCTTCCGCTCGTTTGAGTTCGGTTTCGCCTTTTTCAAGCTGATCACTGCTGAGTTTGTTCATCCCTGGAATCATTTTCATGATGCCGCCAAGGGAACCCATGTTTTTCAGTAGCCGAGTTTGTTTAAGGAAATCGGTGAAGTCGAACTTTGCAGTGAGAATTTTCTCCTGCATTTTTTCAGCTTCGACCAGATCCACTTCTTCCCGCGCTTTTTCTACCAACGTCAGCACGTCACCCATGCCCAAAATGCGCGATGCCATGCGATCGGGGTAGAAAGGCTGCAACGCTTCCACCTTTTCGCCCGTACCGATAAACTTAATCGGCTGCCCAGAAATTTGCCGGACTGAGAGCGCTGCACCACCGCGTGTATCGCCATCCATTTTGGTGAGAATGGCTCCGCTGATGCCAATTTGGTCATGGAAAGTGCGAGTCAAGTTAGCGGCTTCTTGCCCCGTCATCGCATCCACGACCAGTAAAACTTCGTGGGGCTGCACGAGGTTTTTGATTTGAACAAGCTCTGCCATCATGTCGGCATCAATTTGTAGCCGACCCGCCGTGTCAATAATTACGGTGTTGATCCCGTCAGCTTTTGCCTTGTCGACCCCTTGTCGAGCAATTTCAACCGGGTCTGCATCTTTGCCGAGATCAAATACTGGCACATCGATTTGCTTACCCAAGGTGATCAACTGATCGATCGCAGCGGG
Source organism: Sivoneniella epilithica UHCC 1019 (assembly GCF_040830845.1). NCBI lineage: Bacteria > Bacillati > Cyanobacteriota > Cyanophyceae > Leptolyngbyales > Leptolyngbyaceae > Sivoneniella > Sivoneniella epilithica. The sequence continues at coordinate 105,133 of NZ_JBFPDP010000013.1, read as the reverse complement.
GCGATAAACATCGGTGGCCACCAGCAACGTACTCCGGTTCACCTTGCGGAGATGCAAAGCTAACTTAGCCGCTGCCGTGGTTTTTCCAGTTCCCTGCAAACCCGCCATCAAGATGATTGTGGGAGTCGTTTCCGCTTCTGCTAAGGGAGCGTTGGTTTCTCCCATGGTTTGCAGCAGTTCGTTGTAAACAATTTCGATGAATTGTTGATCGGGGCGAACACCTGCAACCACTTCCGCACCCAGGGCTTTGGTTTCCACTTCTGCCACAAAGTCTTTCACCACTTGGAGGTTAACATCGGCTTCTAACAAGGCGCGGCGGACTTCCCGCACCGCTTCTTGAATATTTGATTCAGAAATTTTGTCTTGACCGCGAAGCTTTTTCCAGGCTCCTTCCAAACGTTCAGAGAGTGCTTCAAACATAACAGTGGCAGCGTGGGAGGTGGCTAAAGGGACATGATGAGGGGAGAAACTAGAACCAAAAATAACATTGGAGGACTCAGTGTCATGAGTAGGTTCATGAGAGTGTCAGATGTTGATTTTATCGTGTCGGCTCATACATCCGTCTATTATTTTCTAGATTATTTCCCGTGCAAGCCGTTTTGTCACCTCTCGAATGTGAGCATTTACGCCAAAAATCTCTTAAATGACAATTACTCCGGGAACAATTTCTTCCGTAATGGGTTCAGCAAGATAGACATCAATCTGTACTTCGCCATTGGGCACTTTCCTTCACCCTGCTTTAACGTTTCCCATGCTGCAATACTCCTAGTGCGATCGCTCCCTTGTTATGGCTAAAGTCTAAAATTTGTTGCAAGCTGTCAGTTGCAGGCTGTCAATAGTCAAATGCGGTTATTGTGACTGTCCGGATAAATGCAAATTGGCACAGTAGAAGGCTGAAGGTGGATCACCCTTATAAAGCCTGATATGGCAGTACGAGGAAAGGTCAAGACCACAAACGTCCCTTATTCCCTGTTTCTCAAGGATCTTGGTGTCCTAACTTACTCATTCGTTGCTATAAAGCCTGCAATGATGCCATCTATTAACATAGAAGCAATTACCCGCAGAAAACCAGACCTAGCATAGATTGTAAGGTAAGCTTGAGACACATGTGCCAGTTTCCCGCCTATGAACCCACAATTTGTAGCCACAATTTTATAGATAGATATAACCCAAGATGTTGTAACTTTCTTCGAGCATTGAGGTGACCTGGAGACTTAAATGATGGTACAGTTCCAAATCCAGCAAGATAGTGATATTCCCGCATCGAATCAGCTTTATAACCAGATTTTGTTTGCGATCGCTTCCCGGCAGTTTCCACCGGGGCATCGACTACCTAGCACTCGTCAATTGGCAATGCAAACTGGCTTGCACCGCAACACGATCAGCAAAGTGTATCGCCAGTTAGAAGAAGCAGGAGTTGTCGATGCTCAGGCTGGCTCTGGGATCTATGTCCGTGATCCTGCTCAGGATGGTGGGACAAAAGTTAAATCCCCTCTGCTAGACCAAAATCCTGAAGCCTACAAAGTTGTGCAAAGTAGCCTGGATGATTTGCTTAAGTTGGGCTGTTCTCTTAACCAAGCCAGAGAATTGCTGCTGGGCGAAATTGACTGGCGGCTTCGCTGTAGTGCCCAAGTACTGGTGACCGCCCCTGCTCATGACATTGAGGCAGGTGAAGTGATTGTGCGGGATCTAGAACGGGCGCTAAATATTCCGATTCAGCTAGTGCCGTTGGAAGAATTAGAGCAAACCTTAGATCAAACTCGCTCCGGCACGGTGGTCACCAGTCGCTACTTTATTGCTCAAGCCGAAGAAATTGCGGCTCCTAAATCGGTGCGCGTGATCCCGGTTGATATTTATGACTTTGAATCTGAAATTAAAGTGATCCGGAGTTTACCAAAGGGGAGTTGCCTGGGCGTTGTGAGCCTCAGTGCCGAAACAGTGAGTGTTGCAAATGTGATTATTCACAGTTTACGCGGCGATGATTTGCTGGTGATGACTGGGCAAGTTAGCGATGCCTATAAGCTAGCCGCGATCGCCCGTAGCGCCCAAACCATCATTAGTGATCAGGCAAGTTGCTCTATGGTAAAAGCCGCGATCGCCTCCGTTCGCGAAGAACTGATTCGTCGCCCCCAACTGATCTGCTGTGAAAATTTCATCGTCTCCAAATCCATTAATTTGCTGAAGCGTGAACTTGGACTAGATTGACACACTCCCACGACCAGAGCGGTAAGCTTTTTGTCTTTTTGTCTTTCCGCCTCTCTCGATCGCCATAGAAATGCTGTAAAAAATTAAAGGATGGTATAGATTGACTACACCATCCTTAAATAATTGCAAGGAAAACACGAGCGAGTCGTTCACTTTCTAATCATGTAGAACTCTAGCAAAGACGTTCTACATGATTAGACCTTAAAGAGCAAGCTGTTTAGACTCAGCCTCTAATTGACTGACCAGATTCTGATTTCCTTGTATCTTGGCAATTTCAAGCCGATGCTGTACATTACGGCGTAGGTTTTCGTGATGAACTGCGGTTGCTTCTACAAAAGCAGGAGTGATGGTTTTAGGAGCCAGCGATGCTTTTGCAGGTCTAGCAAATTCTACTATTCCATTGCCATTCTTGTTATACTGCACACCTCGATAGGTCAATCGCTGAGGAGTGCCAGAAATCGGTACGGAAGCCAATGCCTGAGCCACTTGAGCCGTGGTGTAACTAGCTCCACGATAGACTAGAGGATAATTCGACTCGGCTAAAGTGTGGCAGCGTTGATAAGAGTTTTGATACTGTCTTAAAGCATCAACTTCACTTACTTCTAAGGAAGCTGGGTTGTATTCGTAACTAGCACCGCGATAAGTAAGTTTCATGGTTCGCCTCGCAAGGAATGATTCTCTAGGGTTAGTGAGGCGCGTTCCTTCGGGAAAAGTCCCTACTTCCGTCTCATCTGAACCGAATGCGTGTGATTTGTATCACCAGAGGAGATGAACGTTTTGCTTTCTTTCTGTATCATATCTAACTTTTTTAAGAGAAATACTATTCTCAAGCAAGATTTATCAAATATTCATGACAATTCTGTGAGTTATTGAACGATGCACTTTTTTCAGCCGTGAAAGTAATTATTTTTGATTTTGATGGAACGATCGCAGACTCTCTTGAAGCGGTTTGGAAAATTAGCAACCAGCTAGCGGCTGAGTTTGGCTATCCTGTGACCCAAGCCGATGATATTAACCAACTTAAAAACCTCAGTTCTAAGGAGATTATCAAGCTATCCAAGCTGTCTCCTCTCAAAATCCCCTTTTTGGTGCGCCGTTTACGACAAGAGTTGAGCTACGAAATCCCCCATTTGCAGACGTTTCCGGGGATGTCGCTCGCTCTGCGATCGCTACAATATCAGGGCAACCGTCTGGGAATTGTCACATCCAACTCCCGTGAAAATGTAGTGGCATTTCTCGCTGCCCAAACTCTACTAGATGTCTTTGACTTTGTGGAATCTGGCTTAGCACTGTTTGGGAAGGATAAAGTGATCCAGCGCGTCGTGAAACGCCAACGGCTGAACTTAGCAGACGTGATTTATGTCGGTGACGAAACCCGCGATATTGAAGCAGCCCAAAAAATCGGTATCCCAATCATCTCGGTTACCTGGGGATTTAACTCTAGTCAAGCGTTAGCAAAAGAAAACCCTGATTTTTTGATTAGCCAGCCAGAAGAGTTGCTACAAATAGCTACAGGCAATGACAATTAGTATCTCTAGCCGCTTTAACCAACCGCTTGAGATTGCCCTGTCAGCGAAATGCACTGCTAGGATACCTTCGCGTAAACAAATAATGCTCGATAGATAGGTTCATCGCTAGTGGAAAGCGTCGATCGCTCCCGCTCCGTTGAGATCGACATCGGATTATCGGGTAGCCAATCATCATGTTGGCGAATAAAGGCGGGATATTCATCAAAGCGATCGCGCATTTCGATCGCCACTTCCTCCACATCAGATTGCACAAACACGATGCCACCTGGAACCAGAAACTCTGCCAAATCCACAACCAGTTCGGGCTGCACGACCCGTCGCTTTTGGTGTCGCCGTTTGAACCACGGATCAGGGAACTGGATGGTCACCTGCTGCAAAATGCCGGTTGGCAGGGAAGTGAGCAACGGACGAATAGAATTGTTGGCATTGCAAAATAAGTAATGCAAGTTGCTTAAGCCCAGTTCATCTCGCCAGCGGTTTGCTTGATCCACTAACGGTTCGCGGATTTCTAGCCCTAAAAAGTTGCGATCGCCCTGAAGGGTTGCCATGTCCTGGACAAAATGCCCTTTGCCACAGCCAATATCGACATGGAGCGGTTGGTGAGGCTTGGCATAAATTGTCGACCAATCCGGCGGAGTTGCTGGCACCTGATACTTTTTGCTGAGCGGGTTGACATGTTCGCGCACACGGACAATGGACAAGGCTGTCCCCTCCTTAACAATGCTGGACTGTTATCAGTATCAAATGAAAATCGACTAACTTGCCCTCATCCCAACCCTTCTCCCCAAGGAGAAGGGCTTTCAGATATTTCCGGTTCCCTCTCCCGTCGGGAGAGGGCTAGGGTAAGGGCAATTATCTTAGTACATTTTAGACCGATGGGAGATCGCCCACGGTTGCCAGTTGCAGCCCTTGATTTAACTTGCCGCTGCGGAAGCCTTCCAAATCGAGGGTGACATAGACAAAACCAAACGATTGCAGCTTTTCCACCAGCAGCGGCAAATCCATCGTCAGCACAAACTCCTTGATCTGCTCAGCCGGAAGCTCAATCCGGGCAGTGTCGCCTTCCGATCGCACCCGCAGCGTTTTCAGCCCCAGTTTTCGCAAATAAGCTTCGGCTCTGCCCACACGATGCAGTTTTGCCAACGTGATCGCTTCGCCATAGGGAAAGCGCGAACTGAGGCAGGGCTGCGCGGGTTTATCCCAGCACGATAAATCAAGATGCTTGGCAATTTGGCGCACCTCCAGCTTGGTGATACCAATTTCTGCTAGGGGCGATCGCGCTCCGCGTTCTTTTGCCGCCTGAATCCCCGGTCGATAGTCGCGCAAATCATCCGCATTCACGCCATCCACCACATAGGGATAGCCCCGTTTCAGCGCCAACGGTTTTAGTGTGTCATGCAGTTCGCTTTTGCAAAAATAGCAGCGGTTGATCGGATTGGAAGCGTAGTCGGGATTCTCCAACTCGTGGGTATGCACTAACTCATGAGCAATGCCAATTTCGGCGGATTGAATGCAAGCTTCTTCCAAATCCTCTGGCAATAGCGACGGAGACACAGCGGTGACAGCCAAGGCGCGATCGCCCAATACATCAAACGCCACCTTTGCCACCAACGTGCTATCGATGCCGCCAGAATAGGCAATCAGCGATCGCTCCATTTCGCCAAACAGCGATCGTAGTTGTTCCAGCTTATCCAAATCCTGCTTCATTCTTCCATCTTCCCCGCTCAAACTATCCCAAGCAAGCCATCCTTTCACCTTTACCTTAGCGTTTCCGTTCTTGACCTGTTAAGTAGTTAGACAAAATCAATTACACAGCAAAGTGGCTGAGAAGCTAGATTTACCCGAAGCTGGCGTGAAAATAATTCTGTCGGTACTTAAATAGGACTTATTACAGGACTACCAACTCGCATTTTAGTCTTTTGCTAGAATCATATTCCTCCTAAAGAAAATGTTCCAGCGTCCCCATCTGATGGTAAAGTTATGCCCATGGCAACACCACGGGGACGACGGACACAAGCAGCGGAACTCGTCGTGCGACTTCTGCGCGAAGGGCTTGTTGAATCAACGCATCGAGTGCAAGCGGTTGTAAGCGACGATCGCGGACGTATTTTGTCGGTTGCTGGCAGTGCTGAAACAGCAACTTTTATTCGTTCAGCATTAAAACCATTTCAGGCGTTGGCAGTAACCACAACGGGGACGTTAGAGCGCTATAGCTTGAGCGATCGTGATCTGGCAATTATTTGTAGCTCCCATCGGGGCACCGTAGAACAGGTTAGACAAGCCTTTAATATTTTGTGGCGTGCAGATATTGATCCCTCTGCACTGCAATGTCCTATTCCACCCGGCAAGAAAAGTCCATTGGAATATAACTGCTCTGGCAAACACGCTGGAATGCTTGCCGTTTGTCAACAGCGAAACTGGACGCTAAACAGCTATCTACAAATCAATCATCCTGTACAGCAGCTTATTTTACAAAAGCTTGCCGAACTGTTAGGCATGCCCGGAGAAGAATTTATTGCGGCTCGTGATGATTGCGGCGCACCGACCTACTTCTTGCAAATGGGGCAGATGTCCACCCTATATGCTCGTCTTGCCTCTGGCAACAGTTTGGATATGGAACGGATCATCCGGGCAATGGTACATCATCCTGTGCTAATTGCTGGAGAAGGAGAATTTGATACGGAATTAATGCGCCTGACGGAAGGAGAACTGGTGAGTAAGGCTGGAGCCGAGGGTATTCAGTGTATCGGGCGCGTGGGTGAAGGGATGGGATTGGCAATTAAGGTGATGGATGGCGCAAAGCGGGCAAAACACGCGGTTGCAGTTCATTTGTTGAGGCAAATGGGTTGGATTAGCCCTTCCGTCTCCGAAAGTTTGTCTGAACTGTTTATGAATTCAGGCACCGCTAGCCGATTGGAAGTATCGGGCGATTTATCGATGATTTGAGTGTTGATGATTTGAGTGAGAGGTGCGGGGCTGGGAGCGATCGCTTAAGGCACACTGAAGGTATCTTCACCTACATCATTATCGTGAACTCTAATCTACCTACTGCTGCCCCTGCCAATCAGCCTTATGCTGACGATCTGTATTCTGACAATCTGTGTGGATTTCCTCATTTTATGCTGAAGGAAATTCAGCAGCAGCCTGAATCTGTGCAAATCTGCCTCGCACACTATTTTCACGCGATTTCTGAGCCACTCCTGTCTGTTCCTGTTAACCTTAACGAAGTCCATATTCTTGCTTGCGGTACGAGTTATCATGCTGGCTTGATTACCCAACACTGGATCGAGCAGCTAGTGAATATTCCTGTGCGGGTTCGGTCTGGCTCAGAGTTTCAGGAAGCCCCTCTGCCGATGACTGCCAATACGCTGACGATTGGCATTACCCAATCGGGCGAGACGGCTGATACTCTCAACGCGATCGCCCTAGATAAACAGCGGCGCTTGGCTCAATCTGAGGTATTTCAACCTCATTTGCTAGGGATAACCAATCAACCGAATAGTGCGCTGAGTCAGCGAGTCGATTGGACAATGCCCACCCTGGCAGGCACAGAAATTGGCGTAGCTGCCACTAAAACGTTTCTCAATCAGTTAATCGTTTGTTTTTATTTCACGCTAGAACTAGCACTCAGTCGCCAAGCCATTTCGCCCGAAACAGTTCAGGCTTACTGGGCTGAATTGTCTACCTTACCCGCAAAAATCCGGGCAGTGTTGCAGTTGGAAACCCAAATCAAGCCGATCGCCCAAGCAATGATCAACCAGCAGCACTGTATGGTGTTGGGGCGGGGAATCAATCAGGCGATCGCCCTCGAAGGGGCATTAAAGCTGAAAGAAACAACCTATCTTCATGCGGAAGGCTACAGCGCTGGCGAGTTTATGCATGGACCAATCGCTTTACTGGATGAGCGGGTGCCTGTGATTGCGATCGCGCCCACCGATTCGACCCACGCTGCCATGATTGCCAATCTGCGTCAGGTCAAGTCCCACGGCTCTCCTATCATTGGCATCCTGACGGAAGATGTGCCCCCGGAAACTGCTAGTTTGTTTGATCACGTGCTGATATTGCCTGCGATCGCTGATCCTCTTTCTCCGATTCTCTCCGTGATTCCGCTACAACTACTGGCTTACCACCTTGCTGTTCAACGAGGTCTGAACGTGGATAAACCGAGAAACATTACCAAAACGTTGAGTGAGTAAAAATCTGAATTCTTTTACTCACCTTGCGGGATCAAGGACAGAATTTGAACCACGATCGCAAGGCTTTCTTCAAACAACACTTCTCGTCCCCAGCGCTGAAGCTGTTGACTCAACAAAAATTCGGCTTTTTGGTCATTAATCGCCTTCACCATTTCAGTGTAGCCGCCCGATGCCTGAGCCGCCCCACCTGCTTCCAGACGCATACAGCCCGTTGTTTCAGAACACAAAATCGTACCGCAGTTTGCACTGGGATCAGTAGACCCTAACCGTAAGCCGATTAAATCCCCCACAATTTCACCCACATCGGCAGTGGGGATCGCCGCTAGTTCTGCTTCTATTTCTAATTGGTCAGAGTTGACAAACTTGATATGGCGAATTTCATAGTCACCGCCAATTTCAATCAGGGCAGTCGGTTTCCAGCCTAATCGACTCGCCATCCAACCCAAAAATAGGAGCGCTTGAGCCGCATTTCCTTTTTCGTAGTCAATCACGATGCGATCGACTTGAGACAGAGAGGTTCGGCGTTCTGGGGGATCAAAGGTTTCCGCAGTTAACTCTTGCCACGGTAGCAGCCGATGCCAGTTGAGGTCTGCCACTGAAATGCCAGAATCAACCAGATCCTGCATTTTGACAAGCTCAGCTTCTGGATTGCTGAAATAGGAAGAGTCTAAAATAATGCACTGAGCCGCTTCAATGAGCCGTTTGAATAGCTCATGTTCGGGATTTGGAGTTGCTTTCCACCATAAAAACTTGGGCAAGTCTGAAATGAGCAAAGCCGCAACCACATCGCCAATCCGATTTAGGGCAGCTTTCGTGCCTGTTAGGGTAATGTACTCGCTACAGATGAGATTTTCGCTGGTGGCTTTTTGAATCGGGCAATAAGCCGAAACAACGGATGAAACCCCCTGATCTTCTCCCAAAATGGGACTGAGGGTAATAATCCGACGAGGATTGCGAACCGCGATCGCATCGCTCAAATTCGCCCCCCGCAAATTAATATTTGCCACCTTTAAGCGATCGGGAGGTAAACTTGCCACCTCTTCTCGCAACCGAACCAACGTATCTGGGTCAACCCGTCCTGTAATGGGTAACTCGTAGATTTTTTGCGCTTTTTCAACAGCCTCTTTAGTCTCAAAACCATGAATCCCGTCAATGGAACCTCGGTAAAAGCCCAGCACTGCCAGCAATTGCTGAAACTCTTCTGGCTCATAAACAATCATGCTAAATGTAGAAGCACGAGTAGCCGTGATCGCAATATCGCTACTTTGGCTATTCCACATCGCGTTTAATTCTGCCTCAATCTCGTGCAGCGAAATATCTTTTGGCTGTTGGATCGCAACAAGGGGAGTAGTGGTCATAAGTCAGAGTTTGGTGATTTGTTTAGTAATCAGTGAGAAAGAGTAGTAATCCGATTCGTAACCCGACATTCGTAACTCGACATGTGTCTTTATAACAATCTGCGCCATTTGCGCCCATCTCGTTGCAACAGTAGCTCAGCCTCTACGGGACCCCAAGTTCCAGCTTCATATAGGGGAATTACCTCTGGTGGAGCAGGCGCATCCCACACTTGCAGAAGCGGGGTCAAAATCCGCCAAGAAGCCTCTACTTCATCACCGCGAGTAAATAAAGTTTGATCGCCTAACATACAGTCGATCAGCAAGCGAGCATAAGCATCTGTATTGGGTTGACCAAAAGCAGACTCATAGCGAAAATCCATTTCTACCGGGCGAGTTCGGAGGGAATTTCCAGGTGTTTTCACATCAAACCGCATTGAGATCCCTTCATCCGGTTGAATCCTCAAAGCCAGCACATTTGGATTTACTTGTTGGGCTGCCGATTGAAACATGAGAAACGGCACCTCTTTGAACTGAATGGAGATCTCCGAAACCTTTTTAGGCATCCGCTTTGCCGTTCGCAGGTAAAAAGGAACTCCCTTCCATCGCCAGTTGTCAATAGAAAGTTTCAGTGCTGCATAGGTTGGGGTAGTGGAATCGATCGCTGCCCCTTCTTCTTCGCGATAACCCGGAACCGGTTTGCCCTTCATCCATCCGGCAGTGTACTGTCCACGAGTTGCCGTTAGCCGAATATCCTCAACATTTGACAGATGAGTTGCTTGCAACACCTTGACCTTTTCACCCCGAATGCTGTCTGCATCTAGGGAGTTAGGCGGTTCCATTGCAGTCAGGCAAAATAGCTGCATTAAGTGATTTTGCACCATGTCGCGTAGGGCACCAGCGGTTTCATAGTAACCTGCCCGTCCCTCTAGCCCGACTGTTTCGGCAACGGTAATTTGAATGTTATCCACAAACTGTCGGTTCCAGAGTGGCTCAAAAATAGCATTAGCAAACCGAAACACCATTAAGTTCTGAACGGTTTCTTTCCCCAAATAATGATCAATTCGGTAAACCTGGGTTTCATCACAGGCTTTTTGCACAATTCGATTGAGCGCTTGAGCCGAACTTAAGTCACGTCCAAATGGCTTTTCAATCACCATTCGCTGCTTTTTAGGATTTTCAATCATCCCGGCAGCACCCAACTGAAGAATTGCCTCGGAGAAGAAGCGCGGTGCTACAGAGAGGTAAAAGACTCGATTGCCGCGAGTGCCTCGTTGTTCGTCTAGGGTACTCAGAAAGGTTTTGAGATTTTGATAGCTTTCTGGATTGTCTAAATCGCCTGAAAAGTAGTACAAACCTTTCGCGAATTCGTTCCAAGTGGCTTCGGAGCCTAATCCACTGCCAAATTGCTCAACGCCCTCCCGCATATGATCGCGGAAGTAGTCATGCGTCCATTCACGGCGCGCAAAACCCACAATCGTGATTTCGGGGGGCAGCCGTCGCTCCCGTTTCATTTGATAGAGGGCGGGGATCAGTTTACGCTGGGTGAGGTCACCAGAGGCTCCAAAGATAATCAAGATCTGTGGTTCTGGTACGCGGTCTTGTTGCAAGCCAGCACGGAGTGGATTTTCGAGCAATGTAACCATGGGCAGCTAGGTGATGATAGAGGGCTGTTGGAAGGATCAAGTTAGGCGTATGGAAAATGCAGAGCGTGTTTGAGGTGAAGAATTTATCAGACTCTGATCTTCTTATACCGCTGGCGGGCAATTTTGGCGCTAGCGATCGCTACTTTTACTAAAATTCATTTCTTTTTATTTCACCTCCCATCTTAAAGAGGCATTCTGAAATCATCCGGGAACTTTAGATGAACTACAGATTAGTTTTAGGAGACTAATCACACCCTCACACCCTTACACCCGGCACCTGTTATCCTAACTGTGAGATTCTTGAGGTAACAGGCATGGCTTGGCAACGCCCCGACGGTCGGCAAGCAGATCAACTTCGTCCAGTCAGTTTCGAGCGCCAGTTTACCCGGTTTGCGGCTGGGTCTGTGTTGGCAAGGTGCGGAGATACTCAGGTGCTTTGCACGGCGACAATCCAAGCCAAGGTTCCTAAATTTTTGACGGGCACGGGGCAAGGTTGGCTTACGGCTGAGTATCGGATGTTGCCTACTGCCACTAGCGATCGCCAAGAGCGCGAATTTATGCGTTTATCAGGGCGCACTCAGGAAATTCAGCGGTTAGTGGGGCGAAGCCTGCGATCAACGTTGGATATGGATGCATTAGGAGAGCGCACTATCATCATTGATACGGATGTGCTGCAAGCGGATGCTGGAACGCGCACAATGGCGATTACGGGTGGTTTTGTGGCGCTTAAAGACGCGATCGATACCCTGATGCAAACGGGAGAACTAGAGCGATCGCCCCTGATCCATCAAGTCGCTGCCATTTCTGTCGGCTTACTCGACAACGAACCCTTGCTTGACTTGAAATATGAAGAAGACGTGGCGGCTGACACCGACTTCAATGTCGTCATGAACGAAAAGCTTCACCTGATTGAAGTGCAAGGCACAGCAGAAGCAGGTTCCTACAGCCGAATACAGCTTAACCAAATTTTGGATCTCGCAGAACTGGGCATCAAACAACTGTTAGCGTTTCAGCAACAAGCCTTTGATTGAGTACGGGGCGCGAGGTATGGAGTGCGAAGAAAACTCTGAACTCCCAACTCCCAACTCCCAACATAAACAGCTTTTGTATCTAAACATTGCTGTTTATGTTGTTATTTATGGATGGATTAACTTCGGTTAAAGCGAGTGATCTGTTAAGTCGTTGGTGCTATTCTTTGAATAGACACAGAGAGGACTTGCAAACACTCTTTAAACCAATGGCTTTTGAGCCTGTGTCTCCTCTTTAAAAGCCGCTACGCCCCTAGTTGAGAAAGTAGACAAGCTGTTCGTAAGTTTTTCTCATATTGCTCTACTTTTCGTGATTGAAGGATCACGTTTTTTAGCCGATCTAAATCGGATGGTTCTCACTGGAATTTCACAACTGATTACGTTTCATTTATCAGTTTTTCCAAAAAGGAGGGAAGAAGTAAGGTGTTTTCTCACTGGTTTGGCGTAGAGTTTCTGTAAACCTTAGCTGCAAAAAAACAATTTTGACATACCCTGATAGCCTGACAGCCTTTCTGTCGGGCTTGACCTGTTTAAACATGCATCATGCTGGCTCAATTGAAGAGCTTGGGCAGTAACAACGTGATCAATGTACCGATTTTCGATATCACTAGCGGAACAATAGACTGCTGGATGAATTGTCCGCGCAACTTTAAAACCCGCATGGTAGGAACAATCATGAATTTACAGCACAGTTTGAAGTACTTAGGATTGACACTAGGTGCTTTATTGACCACTGTATCTCCTGGGTTTGCTCAAAGCTGCCAATTTAACCGCATGAATGCGGGCAATGTTGGTTCTTTACTAGGTTTTAAGGGCACTTCGATTAGTGTGCGAGATGGGGTAAGCCATAATGCTTATGTTCGCCATATTGGCTATCCAGGCGATTGGGTTATCATCTTGGCAAAAACCTGTGATAACGAAGGACTCACTTGGTATCGGGTGCAATTTCAGAGATCGGGAGTGAAGGGCTGGATTCGTGGCGATTTTATCTTTGACATACGGGATCTAAAGATTTGAACGCTTGACTCAACCCATCAGCACGGCTTACTTTTGGTGCCTGCTGAGGATTTCTTAGATTAAATTCAAGTTCCCTGACATAGCAGAGAACGGTAAAAAATATTCAGATGCGGTGATGGGAATTGTAAACTCAGCGATCGCGGGTGGAGTTAGGCAGCGTAATCGACTTTTATATCAGCGATCGCAACTCTTCTGCGATCGCTTCAACAATCGTCGCGACAGGCTATTGAGCATAAATACTTAAATATATAAATATTGAAAATTTACCTAGAAAATTTATGGACTAATTTGTATAATTGACTGATAGTAAAGAAACGTAAACTCTTTTCATACTTTTAGTTACACTGAATTTTTCTGATTCAGGCTAATTAGAGCGTGACTAGAGACACTCTTAAGCATTTTTATCCAATCTGGAGTTTTACCGTATGACCGTAGCAATGGGGCGCGCGCCTGCAAAACAAGGGCTGTTTGACGCTCTTGACGATTGGCTGAAACGCGATCGCTTTGTCTTCATCGGTTGGTCCGGCTTACTGCTGTTCCCCTGCGCCTACATGGCACTGGGCGGATGGCTGACCGGCACCACCTTCGTCACCTCCTGGTATACCCACGGACTGGCATCTTCTTATCTTGAAGGCTGCAACTTTCTAACCGCAGCCGTTTCCACTCCTGCCGATAGCCTCGGACACTCCCTCTTGTTTTTGTGGGGTCCTGAAGCCCAAGGCGACCTGACCCGCTGGTTCCAACTCGGCGGTCTGTGGGCATTCGTTGCCCTCCATGGCGCATTTGCTCTCATCGGCTTCTGCCTGCGTCAAATCGAAATTGCTCGCTTAGTGGGCATCCGTCCTTACAACGCGATCGCCTTCACGGGACCGATTGCCGTCTTCGTCTCAGTCTTCTTAATCTACCCCTTGGGACAATCAAGCTGGTTCTTTGCACCGAGCTTAGGAGTAGCGGGTATCTTCCGCTTCATCCTGTTTGTCCAAGGGTTCCATAACTTCACCCTTAACCCGTTCCACATGATGGGCGTTGCTGGGATTTTGGGTGGAGCATTGCTCTGTGCCATCCATGGAGCAACGGTCGAGAACACGTTGTTTGAAGATGGCGAAGGCTCAAACACCTTTGTCGCGTTCTCGCCCACCCAAGCCGAAGAAACCTACTCCATGGTGACAGCGAACCGCTTTTGGTCGCAGATCTTTGGTATTGCCTTTTCCAACAAGCGCTGGCTGCACTTCTTCATGTTGTTTGTGCCAGTGACGGGATTGTGGATGGCATCGATTGGCATCATTGGGTTAGCGCTCAACTTACGAGCGTATGACTTCGTTTCTCAGGAAATCCGAGCCGCAGAAGACCCTGAGTTTGAAACGTTCTACACTAAGAACATTCTGCTCAATGAAGGTATCCGCGCTTGGATGGCTCCTCAAGACCAGATTCACGAAAACTTTATCTTCCCTGAAGAAGTCTTACCTCGCGGTAATGCTCTCTAAAGATTAGGTTATTTTCTCTTAAAGCCTTCGTCATTATGGCGAGGGCTTTTTTATTTTTTCAACCATGCTGAAAGGATTCCTTGAGCCAGGTGAAGTGGAATGTAGCACCGCTGCCTTCTTGGGAAGTAATCCAAATACTGCCACCCTCCGCTTCAACGATTCTTTTGACGATCGCCAAGCCGATTCCAGTACTTTCCTTAGTATCGCGAGCTTCTAGGGTTTGAAAAATCACGAACACCTTGGTGTGATAATTTGCATCAATGCCAGGTCCATCGTCTGCTACAGAAAATTCGTAAAATGCGCCTTGTTCTTGAACGGAAATGGTGATCTGTCCATCGGGGCGATCGTGATGTTTAATCGCGTTGCCGAGTAGGTTGGTAAAGACTTGACGCAACAGCATCACTTTAGTCGTGAAGGTTGGCAGGTTGGGCGCGATCTCAATCGTAAAAGTGGCAGGCGGCGCAAGAGAATCGATCACTTCTTCGAGCAGCGTTTTCACAGAAACTTGTTCTAGTGGGGCTTTGGTGCGTCCCACGCGGGAATATTCTAGCAGCCCATTGATTAAGGCTTCCATCCGGTGAACCCGTCCCCGCAGCAGCAGCATTTGGCGCTGGTTTTCAGCAGGGAGTTGTCCTTGCAGATCTTCTTCAATCCATTCTGAAAGATTGGCGATCGCCCTCAGGGGTGCCTTCAAGTCGTGGGAGGCAACATAGGCAAACTGTTCTAATTCACGATTGCGATCTTCTAGGGTGATGTTTGTTTGCGCTAAAACCCTAGTGATTCGGGTTAATTCATTGGCACGAGACTGAAGTTTTTCCTGGGATGCTTGCACCTCAGTCATGTCGCGGATGATGGCAAGCAGTCGGCGATCGTCTAATTGCACATCACTCACCGAAATTCCGATCGGAAAGGTTGTTCCGTCTTTGCGAATTCCTGAAGTTTGCCAAGCGCGTCCCGTTTGCACAGGCGGACTATCCATAACGCTTTGTTTCGCATTGGTATGCTGGTTGCGGGTGAGAGACTGAGCCTCAACTAACAACTGCTCAACTTCACGCCCAATCACTTCGTTGGGCTGATAGCCAAATATCTCACATGCCGTGGGGTTGAAGGTTTCAATTCGGCTATCTTCGTTGAGAATAATCACTCCGTCTACCACATTGGAAACAATGGCAGTTAACAAAGAGCGGCTTTCACTCAAGCGGGCTTCGCGATCGCGTAATTCTCGATCCAGTTGGTGAAACAAATAAAGGGCAGCAAAAAAACCTAACCCGCTAATCGTCGCAGTCAACCAAATTGCCGCAGAAGTCGCCCCCTGAATTTTTTCTCGCCTTGCCCGCAAATCATCTTTATGAATTTGCTCACTCTGCTGCAAGGCATCCATGGAAGCACGCAGGGCATCCATATTTTCTTTGCCTTGATACAACAACCGTCTGTTCGGAAATTTTGCTGCGCTAGATGGTTGCTGAGCATCGATAGTAGTGATCACCTGTTGCGAGATGTCTAAGTTGCGCTGAATCAGTTGTTGAATCGTGTTGACTTCTTCCAATCGCCCTGGCTTTTTTTGCTGTAGTTGTTGCAGCCGCCTGAGCGAGGGTTGATAGTTACTCAGAGATTGGCGATAAGGCTCTAGGAAAGCGCGATCGCGGGTAAACGAATAGCCGCGCACACCCGTTTCTGCATTAATTTGTTCAATCAGCAGCTTATTACTTTCACTCATCACCTCATCTGTGGATTCAATCTCTCGGCGAACCCCAAGCAACGCCTCCTGCGACCACGCCCAAGCAACTACCGTAATGACCAGGCAAATTGCCGGAATGGCAACGACGATCGCGCCACGATGACGAATCGGTAACTGAGCCCAATCTGCCCACAACTTTTTGAGTGGAGTGCGTTTCATCGGTGGGATACTCACGGTTCTAAGATCGCATCTTTAGGCTGTTTGAGCCAAGTGAATCGAAAGGTGGTGCCTTGCCCCAGTTGGGATTCTACCCAAATCTGCCCGCCTTCGGTTTCAACAATTTTTTTGACAATGGATAAGCCTACACCTGTGTTTTCTTTAGAATCACGAGCCGCGAGGGTTTGAAAAATGACGAAGATGCGATCGTGATAGTCGGCAGCAATACCAGGTCCATCATCCGTCACAGCAAATTCATAGAAAGTTGCTTGATCACTTGCGGTGATTTTAATACGTCCATCGGAGCGATCGTGATGTTTAATCGCGTTGCTGATCAAGTTGGCAAACACTTGACGCAACAGCAGTTGTCGCGCTGGCAGGGTGGGTAAATCGGGAGCAAGCGCGATCGTAAAACTAGCGGGTGGATCGAGGGAATCAATTACCTCTTCTAGCAAGGAACTAACGGAAACGGATGCGATCGCGGTTTCGGTACGCCCCACACGGGAATAGTCTAGTAATCCAGTAATCAATGCTTCCATCCGCACCACCCGGCTTCGCAGTAGTCCCATTTGCTGCTGGTTTTCTGCGGGGAGTTGCCCCTGCAAATCATCTTCAATCCACTCAGCCAGATTAGAAATTGCCCTCAGCGGTGCTTTTAAATCGTGAGAGGCAATGTGGGCAAACTGATCGAGTTCACGGTTACGTTCTTCTAGCAGGGTGGCAGTTTGAGCCAGCGTCCTATTCAACTGCGCCATTTGGGAGGTTCGTCGTGCCACCCGATCTTCTAGTTCAACGTTTAATTGATGAATTTCGGCTTCGGCTTGCTTGCGCTGGGTGATGTCGCGTCCTTCGGGGATCAGCAAGACGATTTGCCCGGTTTCATCTCGCAGGGGTTTAATCGAAAAATCGCAGATTGCAATTTTGCCATCCGCCCCAGAAAGTTCTACTTCATATCGGATAAATTCTCCCGTTGCAGCACGGGCGATCGCCTCGCGTAACTGCATCTGACTATCCTGGGAAGCTTGCCACCAGGGAGTGTCCCAAAACATCTGCCCAATCACCCGATCTGCCATCACATCGCCAAATTCTAAAGCCGTCTGGTTTGCCTGACTCAGCCTGCCATCCGGTTCTAGTAGCCAAACAAACTGAAACGTTTGGTCAAAAATGGCGCGAAACCGACGTTCTTTTTCTTGCAGTTCTTGCTCTGCCTGTCGGCGATCGGTAATATCTTGTTGCACTGCCACGACCACTGCTCCATATTCAGGATGCTCAAAAATAGAGGTCGTGGCTTCACACCAAAACAACGTTCCATCTTTTCTGATGTTCTGGACGGTATAAGTGGCAGCCCCGTTCTGTTCGACTTGCTGCAATATGTTTTGAGCCACTGCGTCTGCGGCGGGTAAATCTGGTGCATAGTTGAGGATTGCGACGGGTTGCCCATTGAGTTCGTCTGGTTCATAGCCAAACAGTTGCTCAAACTTAGGATTGGCATACACAATCCGGCGATCGCCCAATCGCACCAAGCAAATTCCTTCTGCCATATTGCGAGTAATCACCGTTTGCAGTTCCCGCTCCTGCTCTAGCTCAGTTTCAACTCGCCTCGCTTGGCTGGCAGGAGTGCAAATGCCTACCCATTCCACCACCGCGTTTGTCTCATCTAAAATGGGGCGACCTTGAACCACAAACCGCCGATGAGTGCCATCCATTTCACGGAAGCGCAGTTCTACTTCAAACGCTTGTTTAGTGCTAATGGAGTTTTGCCATTGCCGAAAGGCGATCGCCCGATCGTCTGGATGAATGCGGTCAAATAATCGCCACTCCAACGAATCGGCGATCGCAACCCCCAAAGTTTCCGTCCAAGCAAAATTGAGATAATTGATCGCACCTTCTGCATTCGCAACCCACATCATTTGTGGCAGTGCATTCATTAACTGCTGATAGCGGCTGGGGGGATATCGTTCAGGCTGAGGCGAACTAGATGCCGCGATGCCTAACGATTCCATAGCATTGGAAACTTCATTCATGAGGCAAAATTCAAGAGGCAAACTTAACCAAACGCAAACTTCTGTTGCAGAATACCTAATTTACGCGCTGTGCAATTAAATTGCCCGCAACCCAACTCTTCTCCACAAAAAGGGTAGTTGGACATTTTTTTAGTTCTTGCTGCCTTCCCCCACTAGCAGTCTTGGCAGATGTTTCACGAAAGTCGCATATTCCTGTAATTTTATAGTTTTTGGAATGGAGAAAACCCAAAGAATTAAACTGACGGCTGACCGAGATCGCTCACTGCTTATCAAGATTTCTTGCATACGTATTTTATTTTCTGTAAAAGCAAAACGCTATATGCCAAACTGCATATACCTAATGGATGAATTTGTTAGTAATTTTGCTCCCTATTTCAGGATTAATGCCCTGGCTCAGCAAACAAAAGGTTTGAGTCTTTGGTTTAAGCTTTTGCTCTAATTGATTGTGGAACTTGCATAAGTCTTAGGGTGAAGGTAATTAGCAAACGGTGAGCCACACATTATCAAACATAAAGCGTCACTAAAAAACAATGGCTGATATTGGGATTGTATTAATTGAAGATCATGACCTGACTCGATTAGGCTTGCGAACTGCCTTACAACGCCACAGTAGCATTCGAGTTGTAGGAGAAGCCGCCAATGCCAAACAAGGATTGATGTTGCTGCAAGACAAGCAGCCTGATGTTGCAGTAGTAGACATTGGGTTGCCCGATATGGATGGCATTGAGTTAACTCGCCAGTTTAAGCAATTTCAATTAGACACGAATGATTTTTCAACTAAAATCTTGATTCTGACCATGTATGACAGCGAGGATTCTGTGTTAGCAGCTTTTGGGGCTGGAGCCAATTCTTACTGCATGAAAGATGTCAACATTGATCAACTAGTAGAAGCGATTCAGTCT
Source organism: Sivoneniella epilithica UHCC 1019 (assembly GCF_040830845.1). Taxonomy (NCBI): domain Bacteria; kingdom Bacillati; phylum Cyanobacteriota; class Cyanophyceae; order Leptolyngbyales; family Leptolyngbyaceae; genus Sivoneniella; species Sivoneniella epilithica. The sequence continues at coordinate 85,874 of NZ_JBFPDP010000013.1, read as the reverse complement.
ACCTCAGATGGTAATTCTTGGATTGACCCAACGATCGCCAATATTGTGCTGCGTCAGGTGCGTAAACCGATCGCGGCTGATCCAAGTCAACCCAAGATGATCGCGATCGAAGCAGTGGAAGCGGCTTATGAAGAAATTATGGATAATGTGCAACTCACCGATCGCGAACTGGAAATTTTGCAGTTGATTGTGGAAGGTCAAAGTAATAATGCGATCGGCGAGACGTTGTTTATTTCTCTAGGCACTGTCAAAACTCATGTCCGCAATATTCTGAGTAAACTCTGTGCGGATGATCGCACCCAAGCTGCCGTACTTGCATTGCGATCGGGCTTAATTAGCTAGCGACAACAGCCGAATAACAACAGTAAAACACGTCCTAAAAATTGCCTGTTTCATTAGTTAATGAAGCAAATTAAGCCTATTACTAAACATACCTTTAGGTAGAGGAGTATATCAGAGATTCAACATAAACTATATGTTATGAGAGTTCAGACAATATCTCTCCCGACATAACAACGAGGATAATATTATGAGTGCCGAAGATAGATTAAAAGCCGTTGCAAAAAACGTTGAAGGTAAGGCTCAGGAGATTTCCGGTAAAGTGACAGGCAATCCGGAAGATGAAGCTGCTGGGAAAGCGAAGCAAGCTGAATCAAAAGTCAGACATACTGTAGAAAATGTTAAAGATGATGTCAAAAGAGCAATTGACTAATCATTTTAAGTAGTTTTTGTAGACATCACATAATCTAATATGTCACCAACAAAGCCTAAGCCTTTTAAGCGCCTGGGCTTTTTTTAGAAACATTTTATTTGTTTAAAGAACTCTTCCAAAAGATGATGGAAATCTTAGTTTAACTGTTACTTATGGTGGATGAGTTCTTTCAATAATCAGCCATAAGCTGTTAACAATTCATGACTATACCATTTGGATATTACTAATTATGCCAAACCAAAATGCTGATTCTAATACCTATGATCGTGGCATTGTTCCCGCAGAAACTGCTGCTCGGATGGAGCGCGAAGGTGATAACTATAAAGAGTTACCTGACGAGGAAGGCGAAGATAGCATTGATACAACAGGTGGCTTCACGGTTGATCAAGAAGGGCTGTTGAACAACTACGCGATCGAGCCGGAAATGTATTATGAAGTGCCCGGTGATGCAAAGCAGGCTGAAGAGGAAGATCTGCGCGAACGTGCCCAAGAGTTAAAAGAAGTCAATGAAACCAATGAGGATGGTAAGTTGACCAGTGATCATGACTCTCGCGGTAAAGGTACTGGCGTAATCTAATACTCTGTAATTTAAGCCCAACCTTAGCTAAGTAGATTTTGGAGCATTTGATCGTCAAATGCTCTTTTTGTTTTTAAATTTGGTCTTTTGTCTCTAAATTTGGAGAGACAGGGTATTCACAAACCGTACTTTAGAGGAATATAGGAGAGATTCTTCAACCTATCCTTCTGTGTCGTCTCTCCAAAACTTTCTGATTACTTGGTCTCTGGTGCTGGTTGCAGGCTGGTTGACTACCCAGGCGCTAAGCTATGTGGGTGGGTTAATTAGTATTTTGCTGACTGCTGCCTTAATTGCCTTTCTGCTAAATTACCCAGTTGATGCTCTCAAAAACTTGCTGCCTCGAACTGCTGCTGCTGTAATTGTCTATTTGGCAAGCGTTTTGCTCGTTGTGCTGCTGCTGATTACCTTGCTGCCGCCGGTGATTAATCAAGGAGTGCAGTTCATTACCGGGTTTCCAAACTTGCTTGCTCAGGCTCAGGATAAATTAACAGGTTTTCAACTATGGAGCGATGAGCATGGCTTACCGATTAATGTTCAACTACTGACTTCACAGGTTCTAAGCCGGACTCAGGCGATCGCTGAATCTACTGCAACACGCGGAGTCAGCCTGGTTTTAGGCACCGTTAATCGTTTTGTAGATTTCACCTTAATTCTGGTGATTTCGTTTTATATGCTGATTGATGGCGATCGCCTGTGGCAAGCCTTTACCTCTGTTTTCACTCCAATTATTCAGCAAGAACTCACTGTCAGCCTTCGGACTAACCTACAGCGCTTTGGCACCGGACAATTACTTTTAGGAACCTTCATGGCAGCCGCTTTAACCATTGCCTTTTGGGTTTTGCAGGTGCCTTTTTTCCTACTATTTGCCGTATTCATTGGCGTAATGGAAGTGATTCCATTTGTGGGTGCAACCTTGGGAATTGGCACCGTGGTTCTAGTTGTTTTATTTATCGATTGGTGGCTAGCGCTCAAGGTTTTGGTTGTTTCCCTTGTCATTCAGCAGGTCAAAGATAATGTGATTACCCCCAAGTTAATGGGTGAATTGACTGGGTTATCTCCGGTATTTATTTTTATCTCCTTGCTATTAGGAGCCAAAGTTGGGGGATTATTGGGAATTATTCTGGCGATTCCCTTTACGGGCGTAGTTAAAAGTTTTGTCGAAGTTGTTTCTGAGCCAACGTTACCGCCCCAAACTGGATCATTCTTTCGGAATCCGTTGGTTCTTAAGGACACCAATGCTGTTTTAGTGGAAGGGGCGAAGGAGTGAAGGGGGGTTATTCTAGTAACTCAAAACTCACCACTGCCCTCATGGGCACTTGGCAAACAAACTGTGAAAACGCTGCCTTTTCCTGGCTCAGATTGGGCGGCGATCGCGCCGTGGTGTGCTTCAACAATCCGGCGAGAGAGATAGAGTCCTAAACCGCTACCAGAGCGCTTGTTTTCTCCCTGACGAAATCGTTCAAATAAGCGTTCTTGATCTTCTAGAGAGATGCCAGAGCCAGTATCTTTAACCTCAACCTTAACCCAAGAGGTATCTATTAAGGAGTGTTGAGAATAGTTTTCACTGGAACCGCTGAGACATAGCTCAACTGAGCCGACATCAGTAAACTTGATGGCATTGCCAACGAGGTTGGTGAACAACCGACGCAGTTCTAAGCGATCGCCCATGACAGACAGTGGGTGTCCAATCTCCTTTGGGATAACCTGCATTGTTAGAGATAAGCCCTTTTCTTCGGCTAAAGGCAATAGTTCTGTGACGATCGCCTGGAGAATTGATTTCAAGTTGCAGGGAGAAAAGCTGAGCGTTTTGTGCCCCGCATCATGGCGATATACTTCCAAAATGGTGTTGACCATTTGCAGCAAGTTCTGGTTGCTATGAATCATCATGGCGATCGCCTCGGTCATATCGGGCGAAACTTCTCCAAATGCGTCTTGTTTAAACAACGTCAACATGCGATCGGCAGCAACTAAGGGCGTGCGTAGATCGTGAGTCAATCGATAAACAAAATCTTCCCGCTGTCGCGACAATTGCTCTTGTTGCTGTTTTGCAGTCTCTGCTTCTTGCTCTAGGCGATAAAGCCGTACAGCGCTTCGCAAGATACGAGATAGGCGATCAGGCGATACTTTTGATTTGGGAAGATAGTCGGCTGCGCCTGCTTTCATTAGATCGACTGCAAGCTGCTCATCTCCTTGACCCGTTAACATCACAATCGGAGTACGAAGATTGTCTTGCCGCAAATCTTTCACGAGAGATAGCCCGTCGCGATCGGGGAGTCGATAGTCTAAAAAGATACAGTCAAATGCAGTATTTTTTAATGCCGCGATCGCACTCCTACAATCCACCGCTTCAGTCAGCGCCATTTCAACGCCAGCCGTTTTCAAAGCGCGACGCACTGCCATGCGATCGACATCATCATCATCAACTACCAAAATCTTTAAAATCTCTTCCATAAAAAATAGGAATTTTTAATCGTTTATCGTCGTTCAGACTGGATATAGTTGAAGTGGCGTTGTTAGTTCGGCAACTCGCACAGCGCCCAATACTTATTCAACGTTGCCATTAGTTCTGCAAAGTTGGCAAATGTTACAGGCTTTAAAATGTAGCCTGCTACGTTGAGATTATATGCATCAATGCGATCGAGATCTTGATTAGAAGTTGTCAACACGACTACTGGTGTAGAACGCAATTGATCATCAGCGCGGAGTTCTTGTAGGAACTCTAACCCGCCCATACGAGGCATGTTTAGATCTAACAAAACCAATCTGCGGACTAAAGGCAGCACTGGGTGAGTTTGATTTTCTCCACGAAGCATGGCAAGTGCCTCAAGTCCGTTACTGGCAATGTATAGCGGATTCGTAATGTTGTTGCGCTTGAACGCCCGTTGCACATTCATCACATCCACTTCGTCATCCTCAACTAAGAGGATATTCATCATTTTGTCTTCCATTGCTAGTTAAAGCGTTTAGTGTATTAAGAGTTTGTTACATGTATCACTTTTATTGTACGCAGACATTCCAGGCTGATCCCTCAGCCTAGAGGATGATACCTCTCTTGTATACACACAAATCGGACTCAGTGTTGTAGCAATTTCTATAGGAGTAGCGTAAATTTACGATTTGAAAATTAAAGATAAAGCGGCATCGAAAAGCAAAAACAACTTCCTTTCCCTAGTTCGCTTTCTACTTCGATCTGTCCACCCTGAAGTTCAATGAGCCGTTTTGCGATCGCTAACCCAATGCCAGTACTGCCAATTTTGAGGGCACGAGATTGATCGGTTCGCCAGAATCGCTCAAAAATATGAGGTAAATCTTGCGCTGCAATCCCAATTCCGGTATCAATCACTGCAATCCACAGCATTGCCCCATTGTCCCAAGTCCGCAACGTCACGATCCCATTTGGGCTGTAGGTGATGGCATTATTCACCAGATTGACCAAGATTTGAGTTAGGCGATCGGGATCAGCAAAAACAGTCGGTAATGTGGAGGGATAGTGCAACTGGAGTTGACAGTTTGCTTTCAGGCATTCTGATTCAAAGGTGGTCGCCACTCGATTGAGGATGGGGAACGGTTGCAACGCTTGAAGTTGTAAAGGTAAATAGCCTGCTTCTAGTTTTGAGAGTTCTAAAACGTTGTTGACCAATCGTTGGATGCGATCGGTTTCCTGCACCATTTGACTGCCAATATTGGGATGAAAAGCAATTTTGCCCGTATTCAACATCTCTAAGTAGCCATGAATCACGGTAACTGGGGTTCGCAGTTCATGGGCGAGATCACTGGTTAACTCGCGGCGGCGTTGTTCCACTCCTTCAAGGCTTGCGGCTAGGTTGTTAAAGCTCATACCCAAGCGATGAATTTCAGGAATGGAGCAAGCAGGAATTCGCATGGCTAAGTCGCCGGCTTGAAAAGTATGGATCGCGGTTTCCATTCTTTGCAGCGGTCGGGAAATGGTTGTGCTAACGAGAATGCTGATGGTGATAACGCTGGTTGCGCTAACCATGGCTGCAACGAGGGCATCTGAGAGATTAACGCGACATAAATTGCTAATTAAGGCGATCGCCCCAATGCCAATCAACATCACTAAAGTATGCGTAGACAACAACCGTAGCCACAACGATGGACGGACATGCAATGGATGAATGGACTTTTTAAGGGTCTTCAAAAGCGTAGCCAACGCCGGAAACAGTTCTGATGAATGAATAGGTTTCAGCATTCCCTTGTCCTAATTTATGCCTCAATCGCTTGACGTAAGAATCGACAATACGCTCGTCTCCCGTAAAATCGCCTCCCCAGACGTTATCGAGCAGTTGAGTCCGTGTCCACACTCGCCCTGGGCGATTTGCTAAGGTTGCCAACACGTCAAACTCCAAAGCGCTGAGATGAACCGCGATTTCGTCACTTCTAATTGCTTTCAAGAACACCGATCGCCGTTCTAAATCAATTTGCAAATGGGGAGTTTCAATTTTGAGGGTTGCTTGATGGCGCATGGTTCGCCGTAATAAAGCTCGAATTCGCACCAGTAGTTCAGTGGGGCTGAAGGGTTTTGGTAAATAGTCATCTGCCCCCGTTGAAAACCCAATAATGCGATCGATTTCTTCCCCTTTCGCCGTCAACATCATCACATAGGGATCTTTACTAGCGCCAGACTGCCGAATTTGAGTACAAACTTCCAATCCATTCATTTCTGGCAACATCAAATCTAAAATGATTAAGTCAGGTTCTAACCGTCTAAATGCTGCCAGTCCACTTTTGCCATCATAGGCGACACAACAGCCATACCCTTCACTCTCCACACAGGTTTGTAGAAGGGACGCAATATTGACTTCATCTTCAATAATCAGGATTGTTGCCAAAAGACAGATTCCCTGGATTTCAGGAGCTAAGCCACAGGACTATCTTTTTTACTGGATAGCCTTTCTCATTTGCATAAAAGACAGGCTGGTATAGCAATGGATGAAATAGGTTAGGACACAAAAATCCTTGGGCAATAAGGAAGAATGGACAGTTGTTGGTTTGATCTTTTCTCGTACTGCTATATCGGTGGCTTTTATTGTACTTCGCAGCTACGAAATATTCATCTCTGCAATTAAAAATTTCTAATTCCTTAGCATTCTGGCTTGCTAAAACTACTAGTCATGAAACTTGCCGTGTATAGTCACATGCTATCCACATGCAACCTTTATGCTCAGATGAACAGTCTAAAAAGTTTTTTGCGATCAGAACGCCTCAATGTGTGACTATGACTTCTCAACCAGCAAACCGCTATCGTCCTATTCTTCGTCTTAATGATCTGCTTCACCCCATTCAGCAACGTGAGCGCGCGATCGAATTTGCAACGTTAGATGAACCGATTGGTCCCTATCCAGATTATTCAAGACTGTGGACATCTCCTCGGATGTCGGCTCTATTTATTACAAAAGCACCTCGTTCGACCACTCGGCTAAGCGAAGATGCCTATCTTGTGTTGATTAAGCAGCGGGTTAACTGGATGATTCAATCTTGGGTGCAAACTACTGCTAGCAGTCTGGTTGAAACTCAAAAGATGCTAGAAGCAAGCCTTCATTGCTGTGGAAACCATCTGATTGAAGAGCCTATCCTAGATGAGGATATTGATGGACAAGCAAACAATCGGGTTACTTCATCAAAGCAGTGGCGAGATGATTGGGCGGAAACTCTGATTGTCACTAGCGATCGCTTTTCAGAATTACTCTCTTTGCAAGGGATCAAGTTTCCGGTTCAATCCCTTGATAAAAACCACCCAGAATTTCAAGAATTACTCAATCTGCATCAAGAAGTAGATTTGGAAGCGTGGTTAAGTCTTTTATATTCATAGGCGAAGAGACACAGAGATGCGATTCCCGCAGGGATCGTTTCACGAATCGCAATCCCTTCCTTTGGATGGATGCTCTTCGATGGCAAAATTGGTGAACTGGTGTGTAGAGTTAACTAGTGGAAACCATGCGCAAACTAAATATTGGTCTTACAGAGAAAGAACGTGAAGGCGTAATTGGGTTGCTGAACAGCAGCTTATCAAATGTATATTTGCTATTGATCAAGACCAAAAAATACCATTGGGATGTGGTCGGTCCTCAGTTTCGCACCCTACATATGCTGTTAGATGAACAATATCAAGCCCTATCTACTGCAACAGATAGCATTGCAGAACGGGTTCGGATTTTAGGGGGTTTTCCTGCTGGCACCGCAGCAGAATTTATTCAATTAGCATCCCTTGAGGAACACCCTGGAGTGATTCCAAATGCAACAGAAATGGTAGCAAAGCTAGTGGATGATCATGAAATAATTATCCGTAGTCTGCGTGAACAAATTGATCAGTCTAGTGAAGAGTTTCATGACGAAGGCACAGCAGACTTTCTGACTGGTTTAATGGAGCAGCACGAAGAAATGGCTTGGATGCTGCGTTCCTTTATTGAAGGAGAATCTGTTGCTCCCGATGGAAATTTACCCCAGGCTACGAAGAAAGTTCCGGCTTCTGCTGGTAAAAACTAGACACAGCCGCTTTCTAAGGTGGACAGTACCTGCGATCGCCATTTCTGCTAACGGTAAAAATAATCATTTCACTAAAAAAGGTGCCTAGGATTGAGTAGGCACCTTTTTAGATTGGCTGATTTCAAAAGCGTTTGAGCTACTTCAGTGCTTCAGCCCCGCCAACTACTTCAAGGATTTCTTGAGTAATTGCTGCTTGGCGAGCCTTATTGTAAGAGCGGGTTAATGTACTAATGAGTTGTTTCGCATTATCACTGGCGCTACTCATGGCGGTCATCCGAGCCGACAGTTCGCTAGCAGCAGATTCCTGTAGTGCCCGGAGTAGCTGATTATTCAGGTAAAGCGGCAGAAGAGTCTCTAAGATTTGTGAAGGCTCTTGTTCAAAGATCATATCTCTCGGAAACTCGCGCCCGGTTGTATCAATCTGTTCGCGTGATACTTCAAACTGTCCGCCGCGACTGGTGAGGCGAAAGATTTCATCCTCTGGATCTTCAAAGCCTTGGGGATCGAGAGGAAGTAGGGTTTGAATCACGGGGCGAGAACTGATTAGAGAAACAAAGCGAGTATAAATTAGCTCAACGCGATCAACGGTTTCAGAGAGGAAAAGCTCCAACAATACATCCGCGATCTGTGAGGATTCCGCTGCTGTCGGTACTTGTTCTAGGCTGGTAAAGGTTTGGGCAATGGGCTGATCTCGACGTTGGAAGTATTGAGTCGCTTTGCGACCTACTAACACAAGTTGGTAGTCTAGTCCTTCTGCTTTGAGTTCTTTAATCCGGTTCTCAGCCCGCCGAATAACGTTGCCGTTGTAGCCGCCGCACAAACCGCGATCGCCCGAAACGACTAGCAATCCAACGGTTTTCACAGTTCTTTTTTGCAGGAGTGGTGAACTGTTATCGTTTTGAAATTTTAGTCGGCTCTGCAAACCATAAAGGACTTGAGCTAAACGATCGGCAAAGGGGCGAGTTGCCAGGACTTGCTCCTGAGCGCGACGGACTTTCGCTGCTGCTACAAGCCGCATGGCTTCTGTAATTTTTTTGGTGTTTTTGACCGACTGGATGCGATCGCGAATGATTTTAAGATTAGCCATAACTGGGGAAGTTTTGAGTTATAGAGTGCGATTGAATGACTCAGAGCTAGTAAAAAATTAAGTGATGAGTCCTAAACATCACACTGCTTAGAACTCATCGCCTAAAACTCATGACTAACCTAGGCAGTGGCTACGAAGGTTTTCTTAAACTCAGCGATCGCGCTCTTCAGCGCTTCCTCTGCATCCGCAGTCAGTTCTTTCTTTTCGCGAATGATTTCACCATACTTCGGCGCACTACCCCCTAGATATTCCCGCAGACCCTTGAGGAAAATGGTCACTTTATCAACGGGCAAATCATCCAAATATCCGTTAATCCCGGCATAAATGGCGGCAACTTGATCGCCTACTGAGAGTGGCGAGAACTGAGGCTGTTTGAGAATTTCTCGCAGACGCTGACCCCGCGCCAACTGATTTTGGGTTGCCTTATCCAAATCTGAAGCAAACTGAGCAAACGCTTGCAGATCGTCAAACTGCGCTAGCTCCAATTTCACTTTTCCAGCAACCTTCTTCATTGCCTTCGTTTGAGCGGCTGAACCAACCCGTGACACTGAAATACCAGGGTTTACCGCAGGACGTAAGCCTGAGTTGAATAAGTCAGAGGATAGGAAAATTTGACCATCTGTAATCGAGATGACATTGGTTGGAATGTAAGCAGATACGTCACCAGCTTGAGTTTCCACAATGGGCAGCGCCGTCATACTGCCGCCACCTAAAGCATCGCTCAGTTTGGCAGCGCGTTCCAACAAACGAGAGTGGAGATAAAATACATCGCCAGGGTAGGCTTCCCGACCGGGTGGACGACGGAGCAGCAAGGACATTTGGCGGTATGCTTGCGCTTGTTTTGACAAGTCATCGTAGATTACAAGGGTATGCTTGCCCTTATACATGAAGTATTCGGCTAAGCTAGCACCCGTATAAGGAGCCAAAAATTGGAGGGATGCAGGATCGTTGGCATTGGCAGCCACGATGATGGTGTACTCCATAGCGCCTTGCTCTCGAAAGACGTTGGCAATGTTGGCAACGGTGGAAGCTTTCTGACCGATCGCTACATAGACACAAACCACATCTTCACCCTTCTGGTTCAAAATGGTGTCGAGCGCAATTGTGGTTTTACCGGTTTGGCGATCGCCAATAATGAGTTCACGCTGTCCCCGACCAATAGGAATCATGGAATCGATCGCGGTGATCCCCGTTTGCATGGGTTCACAAACAGATTTACGCGCAATAATTCCAGGAGCCGGAGATTCAATTAAACGCATCTCGGAAAAGGCAATATCGCCTTTACCATCCAACGGGCGACCCAAAGCATCCACGACTCGCCCAATCAGCGCATCGCCTACCGGAACTTGAGCAATTTTTCCAGTTGATTTAACGACGCTACCTTCTTCGATGCCGCGTCCACCACTCATCAGAACGGCACCTACATCATCTTCTTCTAGATTGAGCGCAATGCCAATTGAGCCATCTGCAAACTCAAGTAGCTCATTTGCCATGACTTGATCGAGTCCGTAAATGCGGGCAATCCCATCACCTACTGATAGAACAGTTCCAACATTGGACGCTTTGATACCTTGATCATATTGCTCAATCTGCTGCCGAATAATACTGCTAATTTCGTCTGGTCGGATGCTTACCATAGGGTTGCTCTCTTAGAGAATGAGGGTTAAAAGGTTCAGTTGCAAAGGGTTGAATTAAGCCGCACCACCTAAGCGAAGCGAAATGCGCCGTAGCTGCCCACGGATGCTGGCATCAATAACTTGAGAGCCAATTTTGATTACTACGCCACCAATAAGCTCTGGGTCAAGCTTGATATCGAATTCAACTTGATGCGCCCCTGTCAAGGCGATGACTTTATCTTTCAAGGCTTGAATTTGATCGTCAGTCAATTCCCGTACAGTAGTTACTTCAGCGAGAACCACTTGGTTTAGTTTACGAAGTAATGCTTGAAACTCGCTACAAATTCCTAGCAAAAACATAACGCGACGGCGATCAACCAGTAACATCAAAAAGTTCCGGGTGTATGAATGAAGTCCATCCCCAAACACTTGGGATAAAACAGCTTTCTTTTGCTCCGATTTATAAATCGGGTTTGCAAAAAACTCTTTCAAATCTTCAGAATTTTTGAGTGTTTCAATAATTGTGTTGATGTCGCTGCCCACTTGATCAACAATATTGCCCTGCTGCGCTAGCGACATGAGAGCTTGAGCATACCGCTCTAAAATTTCACCTCTAACCATACCTCCGTCTTTCATTAGGCACCTCCAATCATGGCAATGCTGCGGTTAATCATATTGGTCTGAAGTTCATCAGTCATACGAGAAGGCAATTCAGATTCTGCTTTTTGCAGGGCTAAGCTGGACACTCGCTGCCGTAGATCGGCGATCGCCCGCTCCCGTTCTGCATTTAAATCTTGACTCAATCCTTCCCGCATCCGCTGAACTTCGACTTCTGCGTCTGCTATTAGAGACGCTTTAACAGCTACTGAACGCTCTTCCGCCGCAGAACGGATTCGAGCAGCTTCTTGCTGTGCCTGAGCTAATTTTTGCTGTTCATCTGCCAGAGCAGCAGCGGCTTTTTGCCTGCGTTCTTCAGCGTCTTTCAAAGCAGATTCGATAGTACTTCGACGTTCGCTCAAAATCTTTCCTAAAAAACCGCGCCCAAAGTAAACGACGATACCAATCACAATCAAAAGGTTGATTAGATTTGCTTCCAAAATAGTGGCAACGAATCCACCTTCTTCAGAAGCTTCTACACTAGCTTCTGCAATCAACCATCCTAGTCCCAACATACTCATAACTGCGCCATTCCCATCTTGTATGCCTGTGCAGTACATTCACCCGCTATCTAGCTTGCAATGCCCTCGTCAAACCGTGCTGGGTAGCTAGGCAACTTGAGTGCCCAAGATTTTATCCAAAATCTGACGGCTGAGTGAGTCAACCTCTTGTTCTAGCGATCGCAAAGCTTCCTGCTTTTGCAAATCCAACTCTTTCTGAGTCTGCTCTTTTTGATAACGGACTTCTTCTTGAGCCTCCGCAATCTTGCCAGCAACAATCTGTTGAGCATCCGCTTGAGCCGCTGTGATCAATGCCTGAGATTGCTTACGGGTTTCAGCTAAATCTTGCTCATATTGCTTTGCCAAAGCTTCTGCTTTTGACAGACGCTCCTGAGCCTCAACTTGATTTCGTCGAATGTAGTCGCCACGATCTTCGATCGCCTTGGTTAGTGGCTTGTAGAAAATGGCATTCATTAAAACCACCAGCAGCAAGAACTGCACTGCCATCAATGGCAATGTTGCATCAAAGTCAAACATGGTTTCCTTTCCAAAAACTGCTACCGCAACACTGCATGGTCAGTAAAAAACAAGATCCAATACTCAAAATAACTATAGTCAAAATAACTATAGAAAGAATAAGAAAAGCTACCACGAGTTGCAAATCAATAGCTTTTAGTTAAAAGGTAGAGACATGAAACACGTCCCTACCATGACCTAATCTCAAGTAGGTTAGCCAATGAATGGATTCGCAAATAGCAACACTAATGCAATCACCAAGCCGTAAATAGTCAAAGATTCCATAAACGCCAAAGTTAAAAGCAAGGTGCCACGAATTTTACCCTCTGCTTCAGGTTGACGAGCAATTCCTTCAACTGCTTGACCAGAAGCATTACCTTGACCAATACCAGGACCAATTGCAGCTAGCCCAATTGCCAAAGCCGCAGCAAGAACTGAAGCGGAAGCAATTGTTGGGTCTACTGTAATAGCAGCCAAAACGGAGGGGAAAGCAACTGTCAGATCTACCATGAGGTTTCCTCTTGATTTAGTAAATGTAATGCGGTTGATAACTACGAAATTTTGAACTTACTAGCCTGAATGCTAAGTCAAGATAAGAATTCAGCAAACTCCTATTGGCACCTAACATCCAAAACCCAAGGCTCAAGAATACTTGCTGAAGACAAATTAATGCTCCTCATGCTCTTCTCCATGTCCCTCTAGAGCTTCATGAATGTAAGCACCTGCCAGCGTTGCAAACACCAGTGCCTGAATTGCACTAGTAAACAGCCCTAGTAACATTACCGGTAGAGGTACAAACAACGGCACCAGAAGAACTAAAACCCCAACCACCAACTCATCCGCCAAAATGTTGCCAAAGAGACGAAAGCTTAGTGAAAGAGGTTTCGTGAAATCTTCCAAGATTGCGATCGGGAGCAAAACTGGCGTTGGCTGAATGTACTTAGCAAAATACCCTAACCCTTTTCTGCTAAAGCCAGCGTAGAAATACGCCAATGAAACTAAAAGGGCAAGTGCGACTGTTGTGTTTATATCGTTTGTTGGGGCAGCCAGTTCACCTTCTGGTAGCTTTATCAGCTTCCATGGAACTAGCGCACCAGACCAATTTGACACAAAGATGAATAAAAACAGAGTGCCAATAAACGGCACCCACGGACGATATTCCTTTTCTCCAAGCTGGTTTCTTGCAAGATCCCGCACAAAATCTAGGGCATATTCCATAAAATTCTGCATCCCAGAGGGAACAAGTTGAATATTACGAGTTGCCAAAATTGAGGCGATTACTAACAGTGAAATAACAAGCCAAGAAACCAGAAAAACCTGACCGTGAACTTTAAGGTTGCCAATTTCCCAATAAAAATGCTGACCAACTTCCAGGTTGGCAAGGGGAAGATTGGGAGCAGCAATAAAACTCAGCATTGGACTCCAAACAAATTTCAGGGTTTGAATAGTTAAAGTTCCCAGGTAATCTAACTAACCAGAGTTAGAAGGCATGAGTGTTCGCAGCATATAAACGATGAGAGAGCCTTTGTAAGTCAAAAAACCTAAAAAAATCGGTAAGATATGCAACTGCCTCAACTGAGTTGCGACTATCATCAACCCAACAAAAATAGCAAGCTGCGACTTTCCAATCTGCTCTTTTTCCTTACCTAACTTCTCAACGTTTCGAGCCAACACTTTCAAGTAAACCACACTTGTGCCTGCTCCTAGCAAATAATTCAGAGCAATGCTTAAGGAATAAAAGTACCAAACAAAAACAAAGATAATGCCCGTCAAAACTCCAGTGGTTACTAACAACTCCTGCTGAAGTTGGTAATACTCCTGCATAGAGTTATCGGTTTCTGCTGGCAGAGTATTCGGTTTAGGTACTTGACTCATTTTCAGATGGCGTCTTTAGCGGTTTAGCTTGGACTGGTGAGCATACAAAAAATGAATCTAAATAACTTTAAGGCTTTTAGCTCACTTCTTTGTAGATGCCCAGATAGCTACCCAAACCCTCAGTAATCATATCACGCAAGGTAATAATACTTAATGTCAACATAGAGAAATTTTGTCTGGTCATATTCAAAGACAGTCGTTCTTCAACTCCCTCAAGGTTAGTTGATTTAACTTTGTAACAAAAGGTTTCTAGTTTCTCAGCCGAGTCACTCTAATCCTCTATGATTGGTCGATAAATCAAGCGGATTGGGTTCCATACACTTTTTAATAAAAGACTTGTTGAATCCAAATCGTTTTAATCTAAACCAGTGAACAAGTTGTCTTATGCCTTCATTTTCAGATTTAATGCTGGTAGGCATTGTCTAGATGGTTGGCAAGCAAGGTTTTTGTCAAATTTAAAACAGTAACAATCCGTAAAGGGAGCTTTTGAAATCCATGAGTGTTAAAGCAAGCGGTGGAAGCTCGGTTGCACGCCCCAACCTTTACCAAACTCTAGCGGTCGCCACGATTTCCCAGGCTGAGCAGCAAGATCGCTTTCCAGGAAAAGGAGAACTAGACGCGCTATCTACTTATTTTAGTTCTGGTTTGAAGCGTCTAGAAATTGCGGAAACGCTCACTCGCAATTCAGACATTATTGTGTCGCGTGCTGCCAATAGTATTTTTACAGGTGGTTCGCCGATGGCGTTTCTTGAGAAGCCAGTAGAAGCGCCAGTGATGACGATCGCCGGGGTTGCTCTGACGACTGAAGAGGGAATGAAACTGGGCACAGTAACCTATGGCGATACCAAGAATACCCCTGGGATTTTGGATGGTATTCGCTCTATTTTTAAGGGTACGCCTGATGGGGGTTCAACTTCCGTCAACTTTCGACCCATTAACATTGCGCGTTACGGTCCGAGCAACATGGCGAAGTCTCTGCGGGACTTAAGCTGGTTCCTGCGCTACGTTACCTACGCGATTGTTGCGGGTGATCCCAATATTATTGCGGTCAACACTCGTGGCTTGCGGGAAATTATTGAGCGAGCTTGTTCTGGCGAAGCGACGACGGTAGCTTTGCAAAAGATGAAGGCAGCCAGTCTTAGCTATTTTCGGGATGATGCTGAAGCCGAGGCGATCGTCCGTCAATATTTTGATGTATTGATCACTGAGTTCAAAGCGTTTACTCCTTCTACTCAAGTACGCCAGCGTTCCTCCAATGACCTACAGGGGCTACAACTCCCTCAAATTTATGCGAATGCGGCTGAGAAGCGGTCTAAGTATGCGATGAAGCCCGGTTTGTCTTCTACGGAGAAGAATGACGTGGTGAAGGCAGCCTATCGCCAAGTATTTGAGCGCGATATTACTCGTGCTTATTCTCTTAGCATCTCTGATTTAGAGTCTAAGGTGAAGAATGGCGAAATCTCCATGAAGGAGTTTATTCGTCGTTTAGCGAAATCGCCGCTTTATCGCAAAAATTTCTATCAGCCTTACATCAACAGTCGTGCTTTGGAATTGGCTTTCCGTCATATTCTAGGTCGTGGTCCTAGTTCCCGTGAAGAGGTTCAAAAGTACTTCTCCATCGTTTCTGAGGGTGGTTTACCTGCTTTAGTGGATGCTCTGATTGATTCTCAAGAATACGCGGATTACTTTGGGGAAGAAACTGTTCCTTACTTGCGGGGTCTGGGTCAAGAGGCACAAGAATGTCGCAACTGGGGACCCCAGCAAGATCTGTTTAAGTACAGTGCGCCTTTCCGTAAAATTCCTCAATTCCTCACAACTTTTGCAGCCTACGATCGCCCCTTACCTGACCAACATGTCTATGGCTCTGGTAACGATCCACTGGAAATTCAGTTTGGTGCTATCTTCCCTAAAGAAACCAAGAATCCCAGTACTCGTCCGGCTCCGTTTGGGAAAGATACCCGCCGTATCTTGATTAATCGGGGTGCTGGGATTAACAATCAGTTGAGCAATCCCGCAGCGCGGGGTGTGGCTCCTGGCTCCTTAGGTCCAAAAGTCTTCAAGTTTGACCAAAGTCCTAGCTATACCGGTAGTTTTGCGAAAGGTCGCGATCGCGGTAATACAAAGGGCATCAGCATTAAATATTCTGAAAGCTCTACCCAAGCAGTGATCCAGGCTGCATATCTACAAGTATTTGGGCGGGCAGTATACGACGGGCAACGGCTCAAAGTTGATGAAATCAAGCTGGAGAGCGGTGAAATTACCATGCGCGAATTTATTCGTCGCTTGGCAAAATCTAATCTCTTCCGCAGCCTCTACTGGACTCCCTTCTACGTCACCAAATCCGTAGAATATATCCATCGCCGTCTTCTAGGTCGCCCAACCTATGGTCGCCAGGAAATCAACGCCTACTTTGATATTTGCGCCAAAAAAGGCTTTTATGCCCTAATTGATGCCATGTTGGATAGCCAGGAATATTCAGATACCTTTGGGGAAGATACAGTTCCCTATGAACGCTATGTGACTCCAGCCGGGTTGTCTTTGCGCGGTAATCGAGTGGGTTCCATTGCTGACAAGGGCGATCGATCTGTTCCAGAAGAAATGCCCCGCTTTATGGAACTAGCTGCTGCAACGGAATTGCGGACTGAACCTGATATCCAATTCCGGGTTAACCAAGGTGTCAGCAAGAAACGCGAACAAACGAAAATCTTTAAGCTGACTAACCTTGCTGATAAAGCCAACTTAAAGTTAGTAGTTGGTGCTGCCTATCGCCAAGTATTTGAGCGGGATGTTGCGCCCTATATTGTCCAGAATGAATTTAGTGTTTTAGAAAGCAAACTGGGCAATGGTGAAATCAACCTGAAGGAGTTCATTGAAGGATTAGGAACCTCTAACCTTTATTTGAAGGAGTTTTACACGCCTTACCCCAACACGAAAGTGATTGAGCTAGGCACCAAGCACTTCTTAGGACGCGCACCTTTAGATCAAGCTGAAATCCGCAAATATAACCAGATTTTGGCAACGCAAGGGTTAAAAGGCTTTATTAGTGCGCTTGTAGGTAGTATGGAATACAGTCAGGCGTTTGGGGAAGACGTAGTTCCCTATAACCGCTACCTAACCTTACCTGCTGCAAATTTCCCCAATACTCAAAAGCTTTACAACACGCTGACTAAGCAAAACAAAGACGTAGTGGTGCCGAGTTTTGAAACGGTAAAAGCGCGGATGGATGGGTCTAAAATGCCGATGATGGGTAAGGCGATCGCCGATATGGCAGCGCAAACCCGTCAGCAAGAGCAGGCAAGAACTGCATTTGTCGAGTTGGGTCGCTCTTCTCTCACCGCTTCGGTGCCGTCACTAGATTCCACTACTGATAGTGCTAATTGCAAACCAGCCCGGATTTATCGGATGAATCCGGGTATGGGGTGGGCAGAGACAGAGTTCGTGCTGAATGCCATCTACGCCCAGATTATGGATGTGTCTGGCGATCAAGTACCCAACTCGTTGAGAAAAGCGGATCTTGATAGCAAATTCCACAGTGGAAACATCTGTGTTCGGATGTTTGTGAAAGCCTTAGCTAGTTCAGAGATTTACTGCCGTCGCTTCTATATGCCCTATCCTGAAGCAAAGGTTGTTGAATTCTTGTTCCGGCATTTATTGGGTCGTGCCCCTGCTACTCAAGCTGAGATTCACCAATACCTAGAGTTGTTAGTGAATCAAGGACTGTCGGCAACAGTGACCGCGATGGTAGAAAGCGCTGAGTATCTTCGCTACTTTGGGGAAGATGTGGTGCCCTATCAACGCCATCCTAATTTACCGATCGGAAATTACTTGGGTAATGTTAAGGCGGATGTCAGCCTAGTCAAGTAAGCGTACTGGTAGTAACGCTTTATCTGGCAAAGTGTAAAGCCTTCAAGCTATTAGACATTCCACCCATACTAGACATGTAAACCCCTGATAGTGAAATCAGGGGTTTACATGTATGAATACTTTTGAATTGTAGAAGCTTTATTCAGTCACGGTCTTAACCTAATATCTGTCGCATTCTCTATTGAAATTGTGTGACCTCCACTGCTGCATATGCAGACAATTCCAGTTGTCTAAGGGTTTGAGTGTCATATTTTCGTTTGACTACTACCTAGCCCGCTTTACTTTCTGACGCTGATCCAGACACCTGACCAGAAATACTGGGAGGAATGTTTTCTAATGCTGTGAGTGCTTGTAATACTTGTTTTACTACGGGAGCGGCGATCGTTCCACCATATCCTCCTCCCGCTGGCTCATCAATTACCGCAAGCACAACATAACGAGGTTTATCGGCAGGAAAGATCGAAACAAAGCTAGTAACATAGGCACTTTCTGAATAGCCGCCAAACCCATTTGCTTTTTGTGATGTTCCAGTTTTTCCAGCGACATGGTAGCCCGGAAGTTGTGCTGCTTTTCCGGTTCCTTGCGTAACTACTCCTTCCATCATGGGCAAAATGACTTTAGCGGTTGCCGGAGAAAATACTTGTCGTTGTGCGGGTAAGCTAGGTCGCCAATAGAGCCGCCCTTTGCTATCAAACAGCCCTTGAATAACATGGGGAGTGACTAATTTTCCACCATTTGCGATCGTGGCATTAAGCTGAACTAACTTCATCGGTGTGAGGGAGAACCCTTGACCAAATGCTGTTACGGCTCGATCAATTCGGCTTTCAACAAATTGTTTGCGGGATTTAAACTGTCCTGGACTTTCGGAGGGTAGATCAACTCCGACGACTCCGCCCATGCCTAATCGCCTGAGCCACGCATAATAAACTTCGGGCTTTAACGTATCTACGATATGCACCATGCCGACGTTATAGGAATTAATCACAATGTCGGTGACGGTTTCACTGCCGCCACTGCCGCCGGTAATTGGCCATCCATCAATTGAGATGGCGCTTGGATTATTGATGTATGTATCTGGTTTAATGGTTTTGTTTTCGATCGCGATCGCTACATTAATCGGTTTAAACGTAGAACCCGGTTCATATAGATCCGTAATTGCCCAAGTTTTGTAGCGTTCTGGCTTGGACTTATAGTATTGGTTAGGGTCATAGGATGGATAGGATGCCAAAGTCAACAGTTCTCCTGTATAAGCATCCATCACAATCACCGTGCCTTTTTTGGCACCCACATTAGTGACTTGCTTTTGTAGGATTGGCTGCACTGCTCGTTGCAAACGAGTATCTAGAGTAAGCCGCAACTGCAAATCATCCTGGTTTAGGAAGCCCGTTGGAATTTGGTCAGGCATAAGGGAGCCATCGCCCATTTGTCGGAGTCGAATTTCTTGGCTAGGGCGTGTCAAAATGTTTTGCTGACTAAGTTCTAACCCGGCTTGTCCAATATGTTCGCCATCTACAAAACCAACAATATCGGCAGCCACTTCTTTGTGTGGATAGAGCCGCTGTTGGTGGGGAATTAGCTCTAAGCCATCTAGCCGCAAATCAATAATGCGGTTGGAAATATCTTCAATCAGTGAGTATTCAATCCGAATGCCCGTTTCCCCTTCGTTAAACTGCTTGACTAAGCTATCAGCAGGGCGATCCATGATTGGGGAAAGCTTTTCGGCAACTTCTTCCTTAGAGAGTTTGAATAGTTTCGGGTGAGCAAAAAGGGAAAAAACAGGGCGATCGAGCGCCAAAATATTTCCCCCCCGATCAACAATGTTACGACGAGGCATAAAAGGGCGAATTTGAGTCACCTGGTGGCTTTGAGCAATCCCACGCAGCAGACTCCCTTGCACAATTTGAACGTAAAATAAATTGATTACCAAGCAGCAGATTGCTGCAATTAGAAGACCCCATACCAAGGCAGCCCGAAAGTTTGGCGAATTTGCCCAACTCAACAATTTAGAGTGTTTAGCGTACAGACGATTTCGAGAACGCGGCGTTTGGAAAGAATAAGGACTACTCATTGCAAAGTATCCTAATATCCTAAAGGTGGTTCGTTTGTTGAGGTTTCAGCTTTAATCACAATAGGAATTGCTGCTGGTTTTACAGTACGAAGTGGAGATGACTCTAAAACTAGCGTATGTTGTGGAGTTTTGGTAACCAATCCTGAATTCGGGCTTTCTGCCTGCTGGATAATTTGATTTTTTAATACTTCACTAGCTGCCAACATCTGGCGTTCACTGCGCTGCATGGTTTTGAGCTTGCGATATTCCTTAGTCCAAAGCTGCTGCATATAAACAGTACCGCCATACACGACTAAAGTTGTGACAATCAACGCGAAAGTAACGATTAGAGAACCGCGCTGAGCCTGCATTAGTAAGCGTAGCCATTTGGGTAGGGGTGGCGCAGCGGGGAGTTTACGAACGGTTGGTTGAGTAGATAAAACTGAAACTGTTGCCAAAGGAAGTTTAGGAGATCTTCCGCTGTGAGCAACTGGAGTAACGCTATAAGCAGACCGGGAGGAAGCTTTGCGGCGCGGTGCTAGGCGATTCGTTAAATGATCGCTACGGGAATCGGGCGGGGTCGGTCGTTG
This sequence comes from Sivoneniella epilithica UHCC 1019, assembly GCF_040830845.1. Taxonomy (NCBI): domain Bacteria; kingdom Bacillati; phylum Cyanobacteriota; class Cyanophyceae; order Leptolyngbyales; family Leptolyngbyaceae; genus Sivoneniella; species Sivoneniella epilithica. Next base: position 65,329 of record NZ_JBFPDP010000013.1, on the reverse strand, counting down.
AGATCTCAATGCTGTTGCCATCCGCTTTGCATCACTCCTAAATCAATCGCAAATCAATCGCAAAAATCAGAACATTCACAATTTTCTGTAGTTAGTCTACTGCAACAATTGAATTACAACTACAAATTCATAAAACCTGCTTTTACAGATGTTTTGTCTACATCAAAATGTACTAATGTGCAGTTTTAATTTTACTAAGACTATATTTTGTGGAAGGTGGGAAAGTTTGTGGAAGGTGGGAAAGTAATATACCTTGTCTCTTAGCGATCGCGCTTACCATCGCTTATTTCACAATAAAACTTTATGTAGGACTGATGAAACTATGAGCCAAGCAGCCGAATTCAAAGACCAACAACATCCACAATGGCGGCTTGATCGTCAAACGGTTGATACTCTTTTGGCAGCTACTGATCCCACCGACCATAACTTCGTTGAACTCGCACGCCTCCGAATTCGCTATCAAGGCTTTCCAGGTGCTAGAGATATTCAATCCGATTTAGACAAAGTATTAGAACAATGGGATTTGACAGAAACCGCTCTATTTGAAAAAACTCGTGAAATTCACGCGATAGCCCAAGTTTATCGAGGGCAAACCTCTAAGCGAGATGATTGGAGCTAGGAGTGAGTAGCATACGTCATTATCCTTGACCTGAGCCAAGCACAATCAGGCTGAGTAAAGTACCACTATTCCATAAACTATGGAGCAGCATGGATGACAGCAGATTGCGCGATCGCGAATAAACAAAGCCCAACACCATCCCCAAAGTCATCAGTGGCAACACTTCTGAGAGGCTGAGATGGGCAACGGCAAACAGAAAACTGCTGAGGACAATTGCGCCCCAAACGGGGAAATAGCGAGTGAGTGAGGGAAGCAAAAAGCCTCGAAATAAAATCTCTTCAAAAATGGGGGCGGCGATCGCGGCGGTGACAAAGAAGATGGCTAAAGCAAAGCTATTTTTTCCTTCAAGGGCGATCGGCAAAATCGGATTGCTGCCGCCGCGACCTTGCCAAATCTTTTGGTTCACCAGCGACACCACTACAACTAACGGCAATGCTGCAAAATAGCCGCCCAATCCCCACCAAAACCAGTTGCCTTTCAAGCGAATGCGAAACCAGTCTTCGGGTAACGGCAAATAGGATTTGACCGACCAATACAGTACGCCCAATCCCCCCGCTGCCAACAGCACATAATTAAACAGGATAAATAACGCTTTGCCCTGTTCTCCAAAGCTAGCAGGATTTAATCCTGTTGCCCGTTGCAACACTGCTAGAAAAATTGGTAAGGCAATTTGCCCCACCATAAAAAAGCCTAAAATTAGCACCTGCCAAATGGTTTCGCCATCCCAAGGGGTTGTCCAAGGTTGCAGGGTTTCGGCGGAGAGTAAAGCTTGTTTTCGCTGCACCACCCATTGCCCGATCGCAAAGATCAGGATGCCAATGCCAATCACACCGCTCAACACCGGAATGCCGCCCACAATCGCCAAACTGGTTAAGGCTTTTTCTGCGGCTTGCTGTTCGCTGAGTTGTAGAGCTTGCAAATCAGCAGAACGCTGTTGCAGAGTATATAGCTGAGTTAGGGCGCGATCTCGAAACCAGCCATCCAGGTTTTTTTGAATCTGAGGTTCGGCATCAGGAAGCAACTGAGGCGATTTTGCCCACAGCCCTTTGAGAACTTCTGCTGTTACGGCTAAAGGGTTGAGTCCAGAGTCTACTTCTGCCTGCTGAATGACTTTATCCCATTCTTTTTGGGCAAGTGTTGTCTCTCCCTGCTGCGATCGCAGAATTCCTAACTTCAAATCTAGTTCAGTCACTAAGCGAGTCAGCTTGCGTTCAGTTTGCTCTAAAGATACTGGCTGAGCTTTATTGCTAGAGCCACTGGCTAAAAGGGATTGCGTCTGCTTTAGAGTCTTCTGCACCTGTTGCTGCACGTCTTCATATTGCTCTAAAGCGTTTTTGGTTGGCTCTGCGCCAAGTAGTGCTTTTCGAGCAGCATCCGTATTCATGTCACTGCTACGAAACTCCGTAGAGCGCAACAGCAAATTAGTTTGATACAGTTCCAAACGGCTCTGGATTTGGGGCTGATTCCAGCTATTCAGCAAATCTTGACCCATTAGAAAGACTGCCAACACCGTCAGCGTTACCAGAATCACCCGCTTAATCGTCATGAAATCCTCAGATTGCTATGAATCTAGGGTACAGGAAATGGCGAGTGGCGAGTGGGCAATGGCGAACGGCAAGTGGCGAATACAAACCAGCGATCGCGTAGAAATGCACTAATGCACTATAGAAAAAAGCAAGATTCAAGCAGGGGATTAGGAACAGGGTAGAATGCATCTGTCTAAGCGATCGCGCAGGTTGATTTCAAACGCTGGAATCCCTATTCCCTATTCCCTATTCCCTATTCCCTATTCCCAATATGGTTACTCGCGTCATTTTGGTTCGTCACGGTGAAAGCAGCTTTAACGTTGAGCGGCGAGTCCAAGGTTTTTTAGATGAATCTACTCTGACGGCAAAAGGGCAGGCAATGGCGCATCAGGTCGGAAGCGCGCTTAGTGGCATTTTGTTTGATGCCGTTTATAGCAGCACCCTACGACGCGCAAAGGACACCGCAGAGATTGTAGTGTCTTATTTGAAAATTACTCCCACAGCGCCATTGCAAGCGGTTGACAGCTTGAAAGAAATTAATTTGATGCTGTGGGAAGGGATGCTGTTTAGCGATGTGGAGCAAAAATATCCGAATGAGTATGAGCAGTGGAAGAATTGCCCTCACGAAATGCGAATGCTGATTTCACAAGAGAACGGCGAAACGGCGGAATATTTTCCGGTAGTGGACTTATTCGATCGCGCCCAGCAGTTTTGGCAAGAATTTCTGCCTAACCACGCGAATCAAACGGTTCTGCTCGTTGCTCATAGCGGCATCAATCGGGCATTGATTGGGACGGCGATCGGGCTAGATGCCGGCGGCTATCAAACAGTTCAGCAGTCTAATTGCGGCATCAGTGTTCTCAACTTTGCTGGAGGCTGGGGGGATTTGGTGCAGGTAGAATCGTTGAATCAAACCGCGCATTTAGGCGAACCGATTCCCAAACCAAGGAAAGGCTATCACACTCGGTTGCTGCTGGTGCGGCATGGCGAAACCGAGTGGAATCGCCAGAAACGTTTTCAAGGACAGATCGATGTGCCGCTCAATGACAACGGGCGATCGCAGTCCAACCAAGCCGCAGAATTTCTCAAAGCGATTCCGATTGATCGGGCGATCGCTAGCCCAATGCTGCGCCCTAAGGAAACGGCAGAGATCATTTTGCAACATCATCCGGATGTGGCGTTGGGCTTTGAGGACAATCTAAAGGAAATTAGCCATGGGTTGTGGGAAGGCAAGCTAGAAGCCGACATTGAACACGAGTTTCCCGGAGAACTCCAGCACTGGCAGCACACCCCAGAAACCGTGCAAATGCCAGAAGGGGAAAACCTCCAGCAAGTATGGGATCGTGCAACAACTGCTTGGACTGCGATCGTCCAAACGGCAATGAATCACCCTAAACCGGGGACGACCCTCGTTGTTGCCCATGATGCCGTCAACAAGGCGATTCTTTGCTATGTGCTGGGTTTATCCCCTGATCGCTTTTGGAGCTTCAAACAAGGGAATGGAGCCGTCAGTGTGATTGACTATGCCATCGATCAACCGCCAATCATGATGGCGATGAACATCACGGCACACTTAGAGGGCGGCGTGTTGGATAAAACCGCAGCGGGAGCTTTATAGAATGTTGAGGCGTGAATGAATGAGCTTCTGAGACAAGTTCGAGTGATTGATCCAAGTTCTCAAATGGATCGAATTGCTGATGTTTTAATCATTGACGGCATGGTTACGGCAATAGAGAACGCGATCGCCGAGTATCCAGCCAACGCGACAATCACCGAAGGGTCTGGTTTAATCCTGGCACCCGGACTCGTCGATCTCTATAGCCATTCTGGCGAACCCGGTTTTGAAGAACGAGAAACCCTAAAATCGTTAATGCAAGCAGCAGCGGCAGGCGGTTTCACTCGCGTTAATATTTTGCCAGACACCGCTCCTGCCCTGGATAATCTCGCCAGTCTTGCATGGCTGCATGATCAATCTAAGGCTTTAAGTTCTAGCCTATCTTTCCCCGCTTTACAGCCTTGGGCAGCGCTGACTTTAGAGGTGAAAGGGCAACAACTTACTGAGTTGGCAGAACTAGCAACGGCAGATATTGCCGGCTTTGCTGATGGAAAACCGCTGCAATTGGCGATGGTGCGCCGTCTGTTGGAATATCTGCATCCATTCGGTAAGCCCGTGATGCTGTGGGCATGGGATAGAGCGATCGCCGGCAATGGGGTGATGCGCGAAGGAACCGATTCGATTCAGATTGGGCTACCTGGCATTCCGGCGATCGCTGAAACTGCTGCCCTTTCGTCCCTCCTAGAATGCATCGAAGCCATTGGCACCCCAGTCCATTTAATGCGAATTTCGACGGCGCGGGGCGTGGAGTTGATTCGCACTGCTAAAGAGCGGGGCTTACCGATTACTGCCAGCACGTCTTGGATGCACTTATTGTTGAACACTCAAATGATCGCTAGCTATGACCCCAATTTGCGGCTTGATCCGCCTCTGGGCACCCCAACCGATCAAGCGGCGTTGATTGATGCTGTGCAGCATGGCGTGATTGATGCGATCGCGATTGACCACACGCCCTGCACCTACGAAGAGAAAACAGTCCCTTTTGCTGAAGCTCCCCCAGGGGCGATTGGGCTAGAACTGGTGCTTCCCTTACTGTGGCATCGGTTTGTTGAATCTGGTTTATGGACGGCGATCGAGCTTTGGTCAGCCTTAAGCGCTCGTCCCGCAATCTGTTTGCAGCAAGCCCCCCCCGCGATCGCGATCAGCCCTGTGGGTCGGCAAGCGATCAACCAACCCACAGAAATGATTCTATTTGATCCTCAGCAGGTTTGGCTTGCCAAGCCCCATTCGCTGAAATCATCTGCCTCAAATACTCCGTGGTTAAATCAAGAAATCCAAGGTCAAACTATCAAAATCTGGCGTTGACATTATTAAGGATAAACAGCAATCAAAAGTAAAGTGAAAAATATACTGACTACACATTAGAATTTGTTCGTTTACGTATTACTGATATATAAGATTTATATAAAGTGAAGCGGTTATCATAGGTCTACCTAGAATAGTGTCAGGTATTCCTCAAATCGCTCGGCAAGGGGCACCCCTTTTCCAAAGAAGGGATCTGGCAACAGGTGGGTTGTTAGAAATTCTACAGATTACCAGCGAGTTTATTCAGGAATAGGTGAGTAGCACGGCATGAAAGAAACCAGCGTAGGAAATCACAGACGACTGCTGCTAATTGATGATGACCCTAACCTAATTTTATTGGTTAAAGACTACTTGGAGTTTCGGGGCTACGAAGTCATTACCGCAGAAAATGGTCGTGAGGCTCTAGAAGTTTTGGAGCTAGAAACTCCAGATATGATTATTTGTGATGTGATGATGCCCGAAATGGATGGCTATTCTTTGGTGCGTCATGTTCGCGAAGATCCTCGGACTAGCTGGATTCCAGTTCTTTTTCTTTCGGCAAAAGGGCAGAGCCAAGACCGGGTTAAAGGATTGAATACTGGCGCAGATGTCTATATGGTGAAGCCGTTTGAGCCAGAAGAGTTGGTTGCCCAAGTTGAATCTTCGCTGAAACAGGCAACGCGCATGTCTGAACGTCCGGGTAGAGGGAATGAATCCACTCCTAAAATTCAGGTGCCTTTTGATGTAGAACTCACACCCACTGAGCTAAAAGTGGTTCAGTTTGTGGCGCGAGGAATGGCAAACCGTGAGATTGCCGATCAACTTAAAGTTAGCCAACGAACCATTGAAAGCCACGTTAGCAACATGTTAGGTAAAACTGGATTGCACAATCGGACAGAGTTAGCTCGTTGGGCGATCGAAAATAATATGGCATAGGAAAATATCGTCCTAAGACTTGGCGCAGGAATGTAATTATTTCTGCCCAAGCGGCATCGCTTGCAGCGGGATCACAGCGATCTCGGTTCGGCTAGCATGATCGTTTCTCCACAGTCGCATGGAATGATTTAGGGCGATCGCCGTTCCAATGAGGTTCTAGGCAATGAAAAATTTCGGGTGCTGCCGCCACATCACGTAAGGAGATCGATTCAGTTCGACAGGAAGACTTTTTGGAGAGAGCTACAGCGCTTTAAAATCAGAAAGAACGCCGACGACTTTCCGTGTTTCGTCTCGGCGTTCTTTCTGGTTCGCTCCTCACACCCCCTAAATATATAGCACCGACACAGATCTGTCACCCCCTTGAAACATCAGAAAAAGTTATCCCACTCAGCGTTACTCACTCAAGGCAATGCCACTTCAAAAAACGCTGTGTCATGTCTAAGTTAAATGAAGGTAAATCTCTACAGCTTGCATTGGTCTCCTTTAAGTTTTACGCTTGAAACATCAATGCAAAATAATGCAAAATTTCGCTGATTACGAATTACGTTTGTATAGGAAAACTCATGACCAATCGCCCAATTATCCTAGGCATCGTCGGTGACAGTGCGGCTGGCAAAACAACTCTGACGCGAGGAATTGCCGAGGTATTGGGAATTGAAGATGTCACAACAATTTGTACCGATGACTACCATCGCTACGATCGCGTTCAGCGAGCAGAAATGGGAATTACAGCACTCCATCCTGACTGTAATTACTTAGACATCATGCAGCAACACCTAGCGCTGCTGCGAACAGGGCAACCTATCCTGAAGCCAATCTATAGCCACAAGACCGGAACATTCACAGCACCCGAATACATCAAACCGACTAAATTTGTCATTGTTGAAGGGTTGCTCGGTTACTCAACCCGTGGGGCGCGTGATTGCTACGATGTAAAGGTTTACTTGGCACCGCCTGAATCGCTTAGAACCGAATGGAAGGTTAAGCGAGATACGCAAAAACGGGGCTACACCGCAGAGCAAGTTCTCGCAGAAATGCAGAAGCGTGAGCCAGATTCCGAGCAATTTATTCGTCATCAACGGCAGTGGGCAGATATGGTCGTGACGTTTTATCCACCCAGTGATGTGCCTAGTGAGGGAAATGGACACTTAAACGTGCGACTGGTTCTAAGACCTAATATTCCCCATCCTGATTTAACTAAGGTAGTCACCAGCAATGCGGCTTATTCCAATGCTGCTATTCGGCTGGGGCTAGATCGAGATATGGGCAAGCCCGTAGACGTGCTAGAAGTGGATGGGCACGCAACCGAAGAGCAGGTAATTCAACTAGAACATTTTATTTGTAGCGAATCACCGAATTTGCTTTCGTTCTGTAATCGCGACATCAATCCAGGATTAGGCAAAGTCATGGGTACAACCGGAGAAGCGCTCCAGAGCTATCCGCTAGCGATTACCCAACTGTTAGTTGCGTACCATATGCTGAGAGCCACTTAATGCGGATAGGCACATTTTGAACAGAGGCTATGGCATTCAGCAAAGGACTGATAGTTAGAGCCAATCAATCAGGCTGAAGAAATACAAGTTTCTTCAGCTTTGATCATTTATGCTAACTGTGAATCAACGGAGAGGCAGGGATTTGAACCCTGGGTTCCTTTCGGAACTCTCGATTTCAAGTCGAGTGCATTCGACCACTCTGCCACCTCTCCAAAAAGCGACCCTATTAGTTTAACCTTTTCAGCGTCAATGGGCTTCTATATCCTCAAACGTTTGTTTAGTTTACTGCCTGTTTTATTAGGCATCACGCTGTTAGTGTTTGGATTTTTGCATTTGATTCCCGGTGATCCGGCAGTGGTTTTACTAGGAGAGCGTGCCACTCCGGAACAGCTTGTTGCAGTTAGAACGCAGCTTGGGTTAGATAAACCGCTACTGGTGCAGTATCTAGCGTTTTTGAATAGTCTATTTCACTTAGATCTAGGCACTAGCATTATTAGTGGAATTCCGATCGCAGATGAATTGAAAGTTCGTTGTCCTGCAACCTTTGAACTGGCGATCGCGGCAATGGCGATCGCCCTAATCATCGGTATTCCAGCGGGTATCGTTGCTGCCATTCGGCGGAATAGTTGGGTTGATAATTTGACCATGACCGGATCATTGTTGGGCGTTTCCGTCCCGGTTTATTGGTTAGGGCTGCTGTTGATCTATCTGTTTGCCGTAAACTTGCATTGGCTGCCGCCCAGTGGACGAATCAGCGTGGATGGCGGTTTTAACTTTCAGCCGATCACCGGGTTTTATATCCTAGATGCAGTGTTGCAGGGTAACAGTACCGCCTTGCTGGATGGATTCGCTCACTTAGTGTTGCCAGCCGTTACTCTCAGTACGATTCCCCTGGCAATTTTGGCAAGGATTACTCGAAGTTCCATGTTAGAAACCCTCGCTCAAGACTATATTCGGACGGCGAAAGCCAAGGGAGTGCCCAAATTTTGGGTTGTCTGCCGCCATGCATTAAAGAATGCGCTGTTGCCGGTCACGACGATCGCCGGATTGCAGTTTGGCACCTTACTCGGCGGCGCAATTCTGACAGAAACTATTTTTGCGTGGCCCGGAATTGGATCTTGGATTTATCAGGGTATTTTGGAGCGAGATTATCCTGTAGTACAGGGTGGTGTAGTATTTGTGGCGATCGCCTTTGTGTTGGTCAATGCGTTAATCGATATTTCCTATGGGTTTATTGATCCAAGAATTCAGCTTCGTTAACCATTTGTGACATTATCGAACCCATGTTGACTAGCCGTGCCCAACAGCGATTTTGGCAATCTACTTCTGGAAGAATCGGCGCAGTATTGGCGATCGCCCTGATTCTACTAGCATTGCTTGCCCCGATTCTGCATCCTTACGATCCAACGACCGATCGCGATTATCTTGCCCGCCTCGCACCTCCCAGTCTGCAACATTGGTTTGGCACCGATGCCCTAGGACGAGATATTGCAACCCTAGTTTGGTATGGCATTCGCACGTCGCTATTTATTAGTGTGATTTCCGTCAGCCTCGGCTTTTTGATTGGCGTGAGTCTGGGCTTACTCGCAGGGTATGGGCAGGGGCGAGTCGATGGCGTGATTAGCTGGTTAACGGATATTTTGCTAGCGTTCCCCTCAATTTTGCTGGCGATCGCCATTGTTACCGTCACCGGACCCAGTTTGCAAAGCGCTATGGTGGCGATCGCGATCGTTCAAGTTCCTATTTACATTCGCCTAACGCGATCAATGGTGCTATCCCTCCGGGAACAAGAATTCGTCCAATCTGCCCGTGCCCTTGGAGCCACCCCTTTCCAAATTATTTTCCACCATATTCTTCCAGCCAGCCTCGCCCCTCTAGTTGTGCAAGCCAGTCTCTCGATCGGCACCGCCACCCTAGAAGCCGCTGGACTAGGCTTTTTAGGACTGGGTGCCCAACCTCCAACTCCCGAACTAGGCAGCATGGTAGCAGATGCATTTAAAGGAGGCTACTCTCTCACCGCCCCTTGGACAACCCTCTTTCCTGGACTATTCATCACCCTCATGGTCTTAGCATTCAACCTATTAGGCGACGGGCTAAGAGATGGGCTAGATCCAAAAAGCGAGTAGAGTATGACTTGAATTTACAACCCTCACTTAGAGAGTTTTGAGTAAGAGAGTTTTGAGTAAGAGTTTTAAGTTCTAAAAGCTATTTGTGCAGTGTCTCCACAGAGGAAATTCCGTCAAGAATTTTCCTGATCAGTAAGTCGCATGTCCGTATCAGGTATCAGAACCTCTGAAACGGATTTTTACTTATGCGCCGACTTCCGAACACTTTACTAGGCAGCTTACTGCTAACTCTAGTTACAACCACTGTCTACACCGATGCTGTTCAATCGATCAGTCAATATTCTGAATCTAATAGCTCTTACCGAACCGTAGAAGCTATTCTACAAAACGGATCTCCGAAGCACCGTGGGAGCGGTCGCTGCGAACTAGCTCGCTATGATGGCTAGAGCCAAATGGTGATAATGCAGACGATGATTATAGATTGCAACTATCAAAGCTATCAAGCTTTAAAAAGAAAAAAGTAGGTGATAGGAAGAAACAACATTTTAGAATGCATTATTTTAGAATGCGATTTCTAATCTATCGTTTAACGACTACCACCCACTCATGATCAGCGAAAACTATAAACTGGCTAGCGATTATGCAAAGTTCAATGCGAGTTGCAGTTGAGGTTTAGACCGAGTTTCTGGTACAGGAGCAGGGTTTGCTGTTACTGAAGGGCAATACCTGGCAAAGGTACAGCGATCGCACTGTTTACCCGGTGTTGGCTCCCAACCGCGATCGTGGCGCAGCCGCACCGCCAAATCTCCAATCATCGTTTGCACCTGTTTTCGGTGTTCCCCAGTCGCTTTGAACCGGATCTTTTCACCCGTGCGTAAAAATAACAAACTCAGATATTGCAAACTTTGGCGATAGGTTTGTTCTAAAGCAAGGTAGTAAAGCCCGATCTGAATATCAATTTCCGACGCATCGGGCAGCCTCACCTCGCGGCTGGACTTGTAATCAATCAACTCCAATCCCCCATCCTCCAAAAAGTCGATCCGGTCATAGCGACCTGATATGACAAACTCCAGATTTTCTACTTGCAAATGCGCCTGAATTTTGCCCTCCACTGCCAAAGGTTGATGGATAGAAACTTCGCTAGCAATAAACTTTTGATAGTATTGCTCTAGAATTTTTGTCCCTTCCACCACTTGACCCTCACTTAACCCAGCAGAATGCTCTTGCCAGCACTGATGCACCCATTGAATAGGAGGCAGTGGAAAGCGATAATGCCAATCCCGATGACATTGTGCCAAAGCTTGGTGCAGAGCATTTCCGAGAGCAGCTGACCCAAAAAACTCAGGGGTCATTAACTTATGCTCATAGCGAAGAGAATAAGCGTAGGGACACCGATGATAAGTCTGGAGTTTGGTTGCTGAGATCTGATAAGTCATGGGGCATCGGATTACAAAAAAGCTAGAACAGTGTTTTATTTCTAAACGCTGTCTCGGCAGGACTGCCTAAGAGAGACTACCGAAGAGAGATTGCACACTAGTTTTGTCCAATTGGACGCTTGAACAACGCATCTAAATAAATTCGAGAGGCTTGCCGATGGTTCAATTTTTCGGGGGCAGCTTCGGTCTGGTTTTGCAATAAAAACAGCGACAATGCCGCCGTGATAACTCGGTCTTGATCCCAATCAGGGCGCATTTCCAAATATCCCTGAAGGGATTCGTGCAAGATTTCGGGTACTTCAACAAGCAAACTAACGGTAGTATCCATAGGTTTCTACTCTCACACAGGTAAAGAGGATAAATGAGGCAACAAACTACACCAACAGCAAAGCCAGCCAAACTCCTTAGCGAATCTGAGCAATCCACAATATTTGATTGCAACACTGTGGATTTTGCTTTTGGAGGTCAGGCTTGTGTGGGTGTCAGTCGCCCCATTCTCAGTTGAATCGCCTGGGTTGTCAATATTGAGAAATGTTGCAGGTCGCTTTTGATTGAAAAAAGATCTACGAGAGAATGGGCTTTTCAGCCATTTTTTGTTACTTAAGTTTACAAGAACTCCGCTTAAGAGGGGCTGTTGAAAAAGAAAATTCAGATGACGACGCTAAGGTGGGAAAGTCCGATTCCTTCGTGTTGCCTGTGGAAAACAAATCGGAATCTGTGGAAAACCTGTGGAGAGGATGGGGAAAAGAAGGAGATTGACTGTGGAAAGGGTGTGGAATAAGTTGGGAAAAGTAGGGCGAATGCTAAGTTATGTAATTTTTTCTGAGATGGTCAGATTTAGAAAGTTGGAAATGGCTTGAAGAACTCAAATCTGGATGAGATTACATGGGTCTATGCTGCCGTTAGAAGAAATAAATTAGACAGAAAGAAGTTGCGAAAAGCTGGTGCAGAAGGGATTAACATCCGCTAGAGTAGAGGCTTGTTGTGTAACGAAGTGTTGCGATGAATTCCCCTGAGTCTGCTGAAGTGGGAAAGGCACAAGATTTGAAAGTGAAAGTTCCGCGATCGCTTCAGGCGTTTCCCGCCAAAGTGTTTCACTGGGTCAACATCATTAGTCTGACGATGATGCTCATGAGCGGTTTGCAGATTTACAACGCTAACCCTGTATTTGGTGGACGGGGCGGCTGGCATATTCCCCCATTTTTTCTGTTGGGTGGCTGGCTAGCGGGTGGGCGACATTGGCACTTTGCCGCGATGTGGGTGTTTTCATTGAATCTGCTGGGGTATGGCGGGTATGTGTTGATTACCCGGCGTTGGCAGCATCAGTTTGTTGGCAAAAACGATGTGAAGGCGCTGCAAGTGGGCAAAAATCCTAAGCGCAGAATTTATGCATGGCATCGGATTGTTTATACCTCTATCATTCCAATTTTGCTGCTGGCGCTGTTTACCGGGTTAGGGATGTATAAACCGGCTCAATTTCCCTGGATTGTGGAGTGCTTTGGCGATTGGTTTGCCCTGCGTGCCGTGCATTTTGCCTCAGTGCCGCTGGTGATTGGGTTTGCGATCGCACACTCGCTACTGGCGCTTAAAGCGGGCGGGGAGCGATTGGTCAATTCGATGCTGTGGGATGAGATGCTTTAGGGAAAAGAGGGAAGAGAGAACAGGGAAGAGGGAAGAGGGAACAGGGAACAGGGATGGTAGAAAAGTTGAGTTTAGAAAATTCGATTAATCGGCGGAATTTGTTACGGTTATCGGGCTATTCACTGGGTGGAATGTTGGTGGGTGGCTCAGTGTTGACGTTGGCGGAAAGTTTGGCGGGGAAAGTGGCTGAGCCGTTGAACCAAAAGGTGGAGGAACTGCTGCTCAAACCGCAGGCTCTAGTGCCAGAGTTTCCCATTAGCGCGATCGAGCCAAAGGCGCTGATTGTGAATACCTACGATTTCACGCCAAAAATCAGCCTGAATGAGTTTCGGCTAGTGGTGGATGGTGAGGTGAATCATCCGCTGAGCCTCGATATGGCAGCACTTCAGACGCTGCCCAAAAAGTCGATGGTGATTCGACATGTGTGTGTGGAAGGGTGGGCGGCGATCGTTCAGTGGGGCGGGGTGCCCTTGCGGGAGTTGATCCAATTGGCACAGCCAAAACCGGGTGTAAAGTATGCCTATTTCATTTCTGCCGATCGCTACTATGAAAGTTGGGATTTAGCGTCCTGTCTGCATCCTCAAACAATGCTGGCATATGAAAAAAACGGCGAACCCTTGCCAATCGACCATGGCGCACCGTTGCGGCTTGCATCCCCCATCAAATTGGGCTACAAGTTGAGCAAATGGGTCATTCAGGTAACTCTAGTGAGCAATTTGCTACCCCACCGAGGGTTTTGGGAAGATCAAAGCTACGAGTGGTTTGCAGGGCTTTAGGGTTGCAGGGCTTTAGGGTTGTAGCGTCAGTCGCCATTCAGCAACTTTTGGAGTCCAAGCAGGAATCGAGGTTTCACCGACGACATACGGTCCCCAATAGCGACGAGAGCCATCTTGGGCAAAAGCAACCAGAATATCGCCTTTTTTGAGTTTAATTTGGCGATTAGGGAGGGACAGCAGCAATCCTTTTTCGCTGCCTTCACCTGGATCAAAATCCCAATGGGCAGGAGCTTCATATCCTGTTTGGCTTGAATTAGCCGCGTCTTTACCCCCCGGTTTTTTCAGCAAAACGGCAACTCTCACCGGATGATCGGTCGGATTACCCACTCGGAGTAGTCCTTGCACTGCCGCGATCGCTTTGGCATCTATTTTGGCGGCTGTCGTGTTTTTTTGGGTACTATTTTTTTGAACGATCGCTGGCTCAGATGCAGCCTGCGGCAGCACAGTTGAGACGGCTGTTGGCTGGCTCACACTTAAGTTTGACTCTGGTAAAGCATTCACTTGTGTTGTGGGCGATAGTTCAAATAACCACTGAGCAACACTCCAACCCCCCGCAATTGTCAACAAAACTACACCTGCCAAGGTCGCGATCGTTGAAACTCGCCCACCCTTTATATCCCTGATAATTTCTCGCATTGCCCGTCTGCTAACCATGCCACTACTCTAGTAATAACAACTTTCTCGATCGCTCGCCCATAGAGTTTTGTATCCCCTAAAATTCAGGAGTTTTAGGGATGAGAATAGATAGAAGTCAAAAAGGTTCCAAATTTAAGCTCTGAGTTTTGTGGCGCTCCTATGCAAAATACTCGAATCAATACACTGTTTGACAATATTGTGGGTGGCTTGGATAGCTTCTTTCGCAATCCTTGGCGGCGATTTTCTCTACTGCTCATTAGTTTGCTATTAGGAAACTTCTTAGGAATTGCTATTTCTAGCATTTCTGGACAAAGAGCAGACTTAGATATTGTCGCATCGGCAATCTTAGTTGCTATCACGGAAACGATTAGCCGTTTTGCCTACAGCATCCCTTCTGCTACCGCCCGATCGCTACCCATGCAAATTCTGAATGCGCTAAAACTAGGGATCATTTATAGCTTGTTTGTAGAAGCTTTCAAGTTAGCTTCATAGAAGCAGACTATCGACCAAGGGTTGCAGGCTAGAGGAGTCAATCCAATACTCAAAATTTTTCACCCCATCATTTCTTTTCTCATCCACCCACACCTAATACCTACTCATGACTCCTATTGATTTGTTGCAAGCTCCAACACAGACGACCGACCAAACGACCGACCAAACTACTACCGTTGCAGCAAAATTAGCGGTGTTGCGATCGCGGTTCGCCGATCATGGGTTGGATGCTTACCTGATCCCTTCAGCAGATGAGCATTTGAATGAATATTTGCCAGAGATTAAACAGCGGCGCAAATGGATCAGCGGGTTTACGGGATCATCTGGCGATTTTTTGGTGGGACAGACTCAAGCGTGGGTGTTTGTCGATTCGCGCTATTACGAGCAAGCCGGGTTGGAAGTCGATACCGACCTGATTCAAGTGTCAAAGGTGGGATTGGATGATCACAAAACCCTGGAAGAAGTAGTCGAGGAGTTGGGGCGTGAGGCGGCTAAATCAGGCAAAGAACTTCGGCTAGGTTACGACCCATTTACGCTGTCAGTGAGTCAATTTCGCGAGTTTTATAAAAAAGTGGAACCTTGGGGCGTGGTGCTGGTGCCGATCGCCGCTAACCTAGTTGATCACTTGAGATCGCAGCATCCTTGGGGAACCGAAATATTGCCTGCCTATGCCGATTCGCCGCTGTTTTCGCTGTCGGATGAACAAACGGGAGAAGCGATCGCCCAAAAGCTGACGCGCACTCGTGAAAAGCTGGAAAAGGCAAACACCCAGATTTTACCGTTGACCAAACTGGATCAAATTGCGTGGCTGTTTAACTTACGCGGTTGGGATGTTTCCTACAATCCGGTTTTCATTGCCTACGCGATCGTCACCCTTGAGCAGGCGTTTTTGTTCACCAACGAACATCGGATTGAACCCGCTTTGCAGCAACAACTTACCCACCATCTGACGCTATTGCCCTACAACGAGTATGTGCCCACTCTGCGATCGCTGCTGACTCCCAATAGCCGAGTACTAATTGATCCCAAGCACATCACCATGGGCACCTACCAGATTTTGAAGCCAGCCCCAAGGCAAACTCGCTGCAAAATTGTGGAAACGGCAAACCCAGTTGAGGCGATGAAAGCGCGGAAAAATGCCACTGAAATCGCGCAGATGCAGCAGGCAAACCTGAAAGCCAGTCGTGCCAAAACTCGCACCATGAAATGGCTGTTGGATCAGCTTGCAGCCGGAAACCAATTGACTGAAGCGGATGTTGCTGCCACGATTGAAGGCTTTTATCAGGAAGAGTCAGATTTTCAAGGTTTGAGTTTTAACACAATCGCAGGCAGCGGCAGCAACAGTTCCATCGTTCATTACGGCACTCCCAACCCCGAAAAGGTGTTGCAAGCAGGAGAGTTATTATTGCTCGATTCTGGCGCTCAATATGCCGCTGGCACCACGGATGATACTCGTACCTTTGCCGTCGGCATCCCCACTCCAGACCAAATTGAACGCTATACCGAAGTGCTGAAAGCTCACATTAATTGCGCTATGCAACAGTTTCCTAAAGGCACCACCGGAGCGCAACTAGACGGAATTACGCGATCGACCTTATGGCACGCCGGATTAGATTATGGACATGGCACCGGGCACGGGGTTGGCGCATTTCTCAACGTCCATGAAGGACCTAACGGCATCAGCAAGCGAGTTAGCCAAACTCTGGAACCGGGCATGATCACCAGTATTGAACCCGGATTTTATCAACCCGGCTGGGGTGGCATTCGTATCGAAAATTTATATGCGATCGTGGAAGTGCCCCAAGCCGCAAAGGATAACTCCGACGCAGCCAAAATACCCTGGTATGGCTTCGAGTCCCTTACCTACATCCCCTTCGACAACCGCCTAATCGACCTCACCCGGCTCAGCGATCGCCAACGCACCTGGCTAGATTGCTATTACCAAACCATTCTCGCCAAACTCACCCCCACCCTCAGCCCCACCGATGCCGACTGGCTCAAACAAACTTGCAATCTTTAATTCCCTAATCTTAGGAGCGAAAATGACTGGATTAATACTTCCTAATCTATCGAGCAACCAAATGGGACAAGTGACTATTACGATGACTGTGACGAACTGGGTTGATCAGGTAATGAGCGATCGCAAGTTCATTCCAGTTGAAGAAGTTCGCTCTCGCAAGTTGGATAATGTGCTAGTTGACACAGGCGCAACGCTGCTATGCTTGCCAGCCGAAGTTATCCAGCAGTTGGGCTTGGTACAAGGGGGAGAAGCCAGCGTTGAAACTACCGCAGGCGTGAAAATGGGTCGGATTTTTCGTGGAGTCGATTTGTGTATTAGCGATCGTCACGGCACCTTCGATTGCCTGGAACTCACCGAGGTTTCCTACGCGCTCCTTGGAGTCATCCCAATGGAAGTTTTAGGACTAGAACCCGACCTCAAAAATCGCCGCCTTCGACTACTACCGATGAATGCCGAGCAGACTTACCTGAGTGTGTTGTAACAAAAAGGATACTAATGTTCACTACTGGCTAAGCAATTCAACTAATTCTGGTTTTTTAAACTTAGTATAGCCAGTTAAACCTCGTTTTTTTGCCATTGCCTTTAACTCTGCGGCTGTCAAAGTTTCCAGAATAGAAGAATCTTTAATAACTTCAGGCATCGGTTGCGGCGTAAGGTAAAAAACTTGCTTTAAAGTATCAAGTTTCTTTCCTTTAGTAATTCCACATTTGAGCGCAACGATTGGCTCGAATGTTTTCCAATACTGACGAGGAGCTTCCTCAATTCGATTAGCAGCAACTGCAAGCTTTACGCTTTTAATTGGACTACCAGGCTGTTCAATCAAATATTCTAAAGTTGCCACGATTTCATCTCTAGATGCTAATGAAAGATTTACTTTAGGAGTAACTTCACGGGCTAGAACTTTACTAATTTCAGCCGTTGCTTCACTGTCATCAGCGATAATGCACCAAATGCGCTCCAGACCAGCTTCTTCTGCAACTGCATAAATAAATGAGTTGCCAATCACTTCATATCGACTCTTATCAATTTCCCTGACAATTACTGGAATCCAGTTACGTTCTCCACGTTGATTTAACAAGTTTGCACTTGCCCTAATCAAGAATTCTGATGCATCTGTTCCTTCACCTGGTTCAATTTCGTCCAAGTAAAGGTACATAAGATTTCCAACATCTGTTAGAGTGCTCATTACAAAAAATACTCCTTAGCTAGGTTCAAATAATATTCATGAGCTGTTCTATTCTGATAAGCAGCAGGAATTTGAGAGAAAGCTGCACTCGCTATATTTGCATGGCTAGACACTTCAAAAATATCTTCGTTTCTCCTAGCAGTAGTATACTTTGGGTAAAAATATGCCCGTAGATTATTAAATCCTTCACTCTTCGCCTGCTTGATAATATCCTCAATTGCTTTGCGTGCTATTTCTTTCTGTTTCGTTGAAGGTTTTCCACCATTAAAGAAGATTGGCAAAGCAATAGGAGAACCATCACTTCTCTTTTGTTGAGCTTCTGGGATGAATTGTTTAATAGCGAGTGCTGCATTACGAAGAGAGGAAATATCATCATGTTTTGTTGGAATGAGAACAACATCCGCAGCATGAACAGCAAGCTCACTAAAAACCTGCCAATTAGGAGGAGAGTCAATCAAAATATAATCATATAAAGAAGTTAAAGATTCTAGTTTTTGACGGAGAGTTTCCATTCCTAAAACTAATTGCTGGCGTAGCTTAACTACATCACTGTTGCTAGTACTGAGACCAATCAGCTTTTTGTCTGCTGGAATAACATCAAAAAAATCAAATTTCTTATCTCGGCGAGTCACAATATAGTTTTGAATGGAAGAACAAATATCTGAATTTCGATTAGTCAGTGCTGTATAAACATCACCATCACATGGTGAAAGACCTAAAGAATTAGTCAAGTCTTGTTGATGGGGATCAAAGTCTACAACTAAAATTTTCTTCTTTGTCTCACCCTTTAGAACAGCCGCTAAATTAATAGTCGTAGTTGTCTTGCCAACTCCACCTTTATTGTTATAAATAGCTACGGTTAAAGCTCTACTTGGATGCTCAATTTTTCGTCGAATATTGGCAACAATTTCATCAATATTATCCAAGGTAATTTCAAGGCAAGGCGTTGCTGGATAAATAACTTTTCCATGTTTACGAAATAACTGAATGTGAATAGAGTTTGTAATAATTCCCCATTCGACAGTTTTAGAATTTGGAGCATGTAAGTACTTCTTTAACTGCTTAACAGTTCTTTCATAGCTTGGCGAATCCTCTTTTAAACTGACATCTCGTCCTTTCAATTCTATGAACAAGTAAGGACTGGAGCCTGTTATAACAAAAATGTCACTTTCTATCGTTTTTCTTACTGCATAATCTACTGAGCCATCACCCGTATTAAATTCTGGATAAACTTCACCTTGCTCGAAGCCTAATGCTTTGATAACGGAGGAAGCTATAAATTGATGGCTGACAATTGCTTCTTGAGCATAGTCTGGAAGACTTTGTAAAGCTCCTTGGAGACTGGTGGATGTCATAAGCATGTTTGTAAAGTACCGCCTCTGGTTATTCTCTACAGAGTGCCCACCAGCAGCTACTTACTAACTCTGATTAAAACTTTCTCTATCCGGAGCTTTACGAAAGCTTGAAATCTATTTCTTGCAAGCTTAACAACCGACATCCATGCGGCTAATCAGGTCGCTGCGAACCCAACCTTTTGCACCAGAGGGAAACTGAACAAAGTGCCAAACATAGCCGTCGTTGGTATTTTTTTGGTTCAGCAGTTGCACCACATCGCCTTGTACGCCGTAGTGAGGAGACGTGGCTGAAGTAGATGGATTGGCGCGGACGTTAATCCGATCGCCTGCCTTACCTGCCAACACACCATACTCCGCCTGCCCTTGCTTATACATAACAAAATCGCCGCGCACCCATCCTTTCGCACCCGAAGAAAACTGGATATAGTTCCACATGGCGCGATCGCTGCCCCGTGTTGAGCGCATCACTTCCACGCGATCGCCAGCTAAACCATAGTGGGCACGAGATGACGCGATCGTTGGCGCAGAGCGAACATTAATTCGGCTTCCAGACTCTTGAGCAACTAACGTGGCAGGACGAGCAAACGAAGGCAAAGCAACACCTAAGACAGCGACGCTAGCGGTAACAGCAGAGAGCAAAACGGCAAGGGGTTTCATAGTAACGACCTTTTGAAATGAGTAAAGGGGACTATTTTTTACTTCAAGTCGTTCTGAGATTTTTCCAAAAAGAAACCTAATTTTTTCAAAAAGTCAACCTAATTTTTTCAAAACTAAGCCCAGCCAAAATCCAATCCCCAGATAAAAACGCATCTGGCATACTGAAAGCACACGCTCTATTAAATCCACAAGTTAAAACTCACCATGTTTGGCATCTTTCAACACAGCAGCCTCCGCATCGAAGTTCCTGCTACCGAGCAAGCATTACGACAAGGCTTGCTTCAGACAGCAAGTTTGCAGACATGGCTTTCCCCACAGCGGCTTTCCTCCGGGTTACCAGAAGAATTGACAGCAGGATTAACCTTTACCAGTTGGTTGGGTCCGATCGCAATCCAGCATCAAGTGGTTCAAGTGGAAACCAACAGCTTACGGCTCCTATTGAGTCAGGGGATTGATGGCTTTCATGAATGGCATTGGGGCGAAGGCTGGGTGCAATCCCGAATTGAGGGAATTTCTCTCTTGCCGCTCAACTTAGGGCAAACCCTGAGCCTTTTACGCTTACGGCAATTCTTGGTTGCCACGCATCCGCAAACGAACTGATTCAGCATGGGAATGTAGCCCCTCTGCCAATGCCAAAGCCTCGATCGCTCCAGCAACTTTTTCCAGTGCGGTTTGCGAATACTGCACCAAGCTGGAATGCTTTAGAAACGTCTCCACGGTTAGCGCAGAGGCATATCGCGCCGCGCCAGAAGTCGGTAGGGTGTGATTTGGACCCGCCAGGTAATCCCCAACCGCTTCTGGGGTAGAAGATCCTAAGAAAATTGCACCAGCGTGACGAATTTTATCGAGCAAGCCCCAGGGATCAACCACTTCAAGTTCCAAATGTTCGGGCGCAAATTCATTCGATAGCTCGGCTGCCACCTCTAAGGATTCCACCACTACGACTAAGCCATAATGCGCGATCGCTTTTTCCGTTAATAGACGACGTGGATGATCAACTAACTGCCGTTCCACTTCATCCACAACTTTTCGGGCTAGCACCGAATCATCTGTTAACAGGATAGAGGCTGCCATTTGATCGTGTTCCGCCTGCGCCAGCATATCCGCCGCCACATAAACCGGATTGGCGCTTTTATCCGCAATGATCAACACTTCCGATGGACCTGCCAAAGAATCGATCCCCACAGTGCCATAGACTAGTTTTTTCGCCAACGTCACATAAATGTTGCCAGGACCAGTAATGATATCGACTTTTGGAATCGTTTCAGTGCCATAGGCAAGCGCCGCGATCGCCTGCGCCCCTCCAACTCGATAAATTTCCTCAACTCCTGCCTCTTGGGCTGCAACCAATACGGCTGGACTAATCCCATTCTCCGCACTGCCTGGAGGGGTAACCATGATAATTCGAGGCACCTTGGCAACCTTGGCAGGAATGGCATTCATAATCACCGTACTGGGATAAGAAGCCTGCCCCCCCGGAACATAAATACCCGCACGGTCAACTGGGGTATAGCGTTTCCCTAGCACTACTTCATTCTCACCAAAATGCACCCAGCTTTTTGGAACCCGCTGACGATGAAAGGCTTCCACTTGCCGACACGCAAGCTGAATGGCATCTAGCAATTCTTTAGGAACCTGTTGGTAAGCAGCATCTAGCTCTGAGCCGCTCACCCGCAAGTCATCAGATTTCAAATCCCGACGATCAAACTCTGAAGTGTAATGCAGTAGGGCGCGATCGCCCTGCCGTTTCACTGCTTGAAGCACTTCTCGCACCGTTGACTCTTTGTGAGTAACCTGGTCATCGTGAGTGCGGTCACAGATACGCCGTAGTTCAGATCGTGCCTCGGTTCGCTGAGTAATAATTCGCAGCATGGAAGTCGGAATGCCATCTTAAAAAGTTGTCTGGCGAGAACAGATTTCTGAAAGTTCTATCATTACAGTCAGAAAACAGATGCGCCCATCCTCGTTACTCTAGCTTAACCTGGATTTTTAGGAGATTGGGCTGTTGAACACAGGAGATGTTATAGTTATTCTTCGAGTATTTATCAGATTTTTCTGATAGTGTTTCGATAGGTAGTAGAGTTTTTAGGATTTACTGTGGCTAACATCAAGTCTGCCATCAAGCGCGTAGAAATTGCTGAGCGCAATCGGCTTCGGAACAAAAGCTATAAGTCTTCTGTTAAGACATTCGTGAAAAAATGCTTTGCTGCTGTGAGTAGTCATGCTGCAAGCCCAACACCCGAATCTGAGCAAGCAGTTCAGGCAAGTTTAGCCTCTGCTTACAGTCATATTGACAAAGCAGTGAAAAGAGGGGCATTGCACTCGAATACGGCAGCCCGTAAAAAATCTCGCTTGATGCGGGCAGTTAAGGGGCTTGAACCCAATTCATCAACTGTGTCTTGACGTTTTTTAATATCCAAAGTGGACTTAGTAGGTTAGAGCTACCTAAGTTTTTGAGTTATTTAATAAATTGTCCTAGCTTAAACCTAAATCGAAATTAGTTTTGACCTGTCTGGCTGTCTTCTAATGCAACTTGTTGACACTCATGTTCACATTAATTTCGAGACGTTCCAGCAAGATTTAGATGAGGTAGCCAAGCGTTGGCGAGCAGCTAGCATTGCCTATCTCGTCCACTCTTGTGTGGAGCCATCAGAATTCAAGAGTATTCAGGCAATTGCAGACCGCTTCCCCGAAGTATTTTTTGCAGTCGGCTTGCATCCTTTAGATGTAGAAGGTAAGTGGACTGATCAGAGGGCTGACGAGATTTTTCAGTTAGCAAGTTCTGATCGACGGGTGGTAGCGATTGGGGAAACAGGCTTAGACTTTTTTAAGGCTCAAGATTTAGAGCAGCAACTCCAAGCGTTCAACCAACAGTTGGAGATCGCGCAACGGCTAGATTTACCCGTCATCATTCACTGTCGCGATGCAGCCGCAGTAATGGCTGACCATCTCCGCACCTTTTGGGAGCAACACGGTGCCGTTCGAGGCGTAATGCATTGCTGGGGAGGAACACCTGAAGAAACTCAGTGGTTTTTGGATTTAGGCTTTTTCATTAGCTTTAGCGGCACGGTCACCTTTAAAAAAGCAACTCAAATTCATGAGTCTGCTCAAATGGTGCCCAGCGATCGCATACTCGTTGAAACCGATTGTCCCTTCTTAGCCCCTATTCCTTACAGAGGAAAACGCAATGAGCCGGCTCATGTGCAACATGTTGCTGAGCAAGTTGCCATCTTACGCAATCTTTCAATGGATCAGCTTGCTGCTCAAACAACCAAAAACGCCTGTAAACTGTTCCGCCTACCCCCCCTGGGCAGCTTTAACTAGTTAACTTGAAGATCTCTACTAAAATTCCAACAACTTTCGTTTTACTCGGTTGACGACATTACATATTTTTGCTATTTAATTCCCACTTCTTACAAAATCACGGCATAATGAAAGGAAATATTAATATAGAAACAGTGGGAAACCCTTGAAGCAATCTCTACATTGGGTAGTCATGCCCCTTCGTTTTTCAAAGGCTTCTTGTTTGTCTGCATCTACATTTTTTTTGTAGAGGCATATCACATTTCAAACACATTTAGCCAAACGGTCAAATAGTTTCTACAAGTCAACGGTTCAATCACATGAATTTTGTAGCAGCTTCAAAATATTTGAGATATTTGAACATTTATATCTTTGGTTTTCCTAGTTTTGTTCTCTAAAGAGCGATCGCAAACGAGTAGTCAAATTTATCTGACTATTGACTTTTTGATGAGCAATCATCTATAATCCATCACTCGCGCTGGGCACACCCCTTCTGAAGACAACGCATGACTGAATACAACACGCCCGCTTTCACCTTACCGGATTTAGTTGAAATTCAGCGGGAGAGCTTCCGCTGGTTTCTTGAAGAAGGTTTGATTGAAGAATTAGACAGTTTTTCTCCGATTACAGACTATACCGGGAAGTTAGAGCTTCACTTCGTTGGCAAGGACTATAAGCTAAAACGACCTAAATACGATGTTGATGAGGCGAAGCGACGGGATAGTACCTACGCCGTTCAAATGTATGTCCCCACTCGTTTGATTAACAAAGAAACTGGAGAGATCAAGGAACAGGAAGTATTCATTGGCGATTTGCCACTGATGACCGATCGCGGCACCTTCATTATCAACGGGGCAGAGCGCGTTATTGTCAATCAGATTGTTCGTAGTCCTGGAGTTTACTACAAGTCTGAAACAGACAAAAACGGACGACGTACCTATAATGCTAGTCTGATTCCCAACCGGGGCGCTTGGCTGAAGTTTGAAACCGACAAAAATGATTTGGTGTGGGTTCGGATTGACAAAACCCGTAAGCTCTCTGCCCAAGTCCTCTTAAAGGCTTTGGGTCTTAGCGATGGTGAAATCTTTGACGCATTGCGCCATCCTGAATATTTTCAGAAAACGATTGATAAAGAAGGACAATACGGCGAAGAAGAAGCCTTGATGGAATTGTATCGGAAACTGCGCCCCGGTGAGCCTCCCACGGTTTCCGGTGGTCAGCAACTGCTTGATTCTCGCTTCTTCGACCCGAAACGATACGATTTAGGAAAAGTTGGGCGGTATAAGCTGAATCGGAAACTGCGTTTGAATGTTCCTGAAGTGATGCGGGTATTAACGCCACAAGATATTCTTTCGGCGATCGACTATCTAATCAACCTAGAATTTGATATTGGCACAATTGACGATATTGATCACCTCGGCAATCGACGAGTCCGTTCGGTCGGTGAACTTCTACAAAATCAGGTGCGGGTTGGACTAAACCGTTTGGAGCGGATTATCCGAGAACGCATGACTGTTTCCGATGCGGATTCATTGACCCCAGCATCCTTAGTCAATCCAAAACCATTAGTGGCAGCAATCAAGGAGTTTTTTGGCTCCTCTCAACTGTCGCAGTTTATGGATCAGACGAACCCCTTAGCAGAATTGACCCACAAGCGGCGATTGAGCGCCCTCGGTCCGGGTGGCTTAACCCGTGAACGTGCTGGGTTTGCAGTTCGAGATATTCATCCCTCTCACTATGGGCGCATCTGTCCTATTGAAACCCCTGAAGGTCCCAACGCTGGCTTGATTGGTTCTTTGGCAACCCATGCGCGAGTCAACGCCTACGGGTTTATCGAAACGCCTTTTTGCAAAGTTGAAAATGGACGGGTGTGCCGTGATATCGCAGCGGCTTACATGACAGCGGATGAGGAAGACGATCTGCGCGTTGCGGCGGGCGATGTGCCAATGGATGAAACTGGATTAATTCTGGGCGATGAGGTTCCGATTCGTTATCGTCAAGAGTTCACGACAGCCACTCCGGATGAAATTGATTATGTTGCCGTTTCTCCCGTACAAATCATCTCTGTTGCGACTTCATTAATTCCTTTTTTGGAACATGATGATGCCAACCGGGCGCTGATGGGATCAAACATGCAGCGTCAAGCAGTGCCCTTGCTGCGTCCTGAGCGTCCTTTGGTCGGAACGGGCTTAGAAGCTCAAGCCGCGAGAGATTCGGGCATGGTAATTGTCAGCCGCACTGACGGGGAAGTGATCTTTGTCTCAGCCGATCGCATCCGAGTCCGCGATCCCCAAGGTCGAGAAATCGACTATCAAGTTCAAAAATATCAGCGGTCTAACCAGGATACCTGTCTAAATCAGCGTCCGATTGTATTCTTGGGCGATCGCGTGATTGCTGGACAAATTCTGGCAGATGGTTCAGCGACCGAATCCGGTGAATTAGCGCTCGGGCAAAATATCCTCGTTGCCTATATGCCTTGGGAAGGCTACAACTACGAAGATGCCATCCTTATCAGTGAGCGTTTAGTCTTCAACGATATTTATACCTCAATCCATATTGAAAAGTATGAGATTGAAGCACGTCAAACCAAGCTGGGACCTGAAGAAATCACCCGTGAAATTCCCAACGTGGGTGAGGATGCCCTACGTCAGCTAGATGAAACTGGCATTATTCGTATTGGTGCCTGGGTGCAGCAAAGCGACATTTTGGTCGGTAAGGTGACTCCTAAAGGGGAATCCGACCAGCCTCCCGAAGAAAAGCTGTTGCGGGCAATTTTTGGCGAAAAAGCGAGAGATGTGCGGGATAACTCCCTGCGGGTTCCCAACGGTGAAAAAGGTCGCGTTGTTGATGTGCGGGTGTTTACACGAGAGCAGGGAGACGAACTGCCGCCCGGTGCAAACATGGTCGTTCGCGTCTATGTTGCTCAAAAACGCAAGATTCAAGTGGGCGATAAGATGGCGGGCCGTCATGGCAACAAAGGGATTATTTCTCGCATTTTACCCATTGAAGACATGCCTTACTTGCCTGATGGCACTCCAATTGACATTGTGCTAAATCCGCTGGGTGTGCCTTCGCGGATGAACGTCGGTCAGGTTTATGAATGCCTTTTGGGTTGGGCAGCGGAAAACTTGGGGGTGCGCTTTAAGGTGATCCCCTTTGATGAAATGCACGGGGAAGAAAAATCGCGTGAAACTGTTCATTCTAAACTTCAAGAAGGAGCGGATCATCAGGGTGCAGACTGGGTATTTAATTCCGAAGATCCCGGTAAAATCCAAACCTATGATGGTCGGACTGGGGAACCTTTTGATCGTGCTGTCACCATTGGTATGGCATACATGCTGAAATTGGTTCACTTAGTGGATGACAAGATTCACGCTCGTTCGACTGGACCTTACTCGCTAGTGACGCAGCAACCGCTGGGTGGTAAAGCTCAACAGGGTGGACAGAGGTTTGGAGAGATGGAAGTGTGGGCATTGGAAGCCTTTGGAGCGGCTTACATTCTGCAAGAGCTTCTCACCGTCAAGTCAGACGATATGCAGGGACGCAACGAAGCGCTGAATGCGATCGTCAAAGGCAAAGCGATTCCACGCCCTGGAACTCCAGAGTCTTTCAAAGTATTGATGCGTGAGCTTCAATCCCTTTGTTTGGATGTAGCTGTACACAAGCTGGATACTCGTGAGGACGGCACCAGTCGTGATTCTGAGGTGGATCTGATGGCAGATGTAAGCACTCGGCGAGCGCCCTCTCGACCCACCTATGAATCTATTTCTAGGGATGAAATGGACGATAGCGACGAATAATAATGCTACAGGATGGGGAGAAGGCGCGATCGCACTTCTTCCCATCTCCCTTCTACAACTTTCTTGCTATACCCCGATCTTAATAAGGAATAACGCCCGATGCCGAAGCTAGAGCAGAGGTTTGACTACGTAAAAATTGGTCTGGCATCTCCAGAAAGAATTCGCCAATGGGGAGAACGAACTCTCCCTAACGGTCAAGCCGTAGGTGAAGTAACAAAACCGGAAACAATTAACTATCGAACACTCAAGCCCGAAATGGATGGGTTGTTTTGTGAGCGCATTTTTGGTCCCGCAAAAGACTGGGAATGCCATTGCGGCAAATACAAGCGCGTGCGCCATCGCGGTATTGTCTGTGAACGCTGCGGTGTGGAAGTTACCGAGTCCCGTGTGCGTCGTCATCGTATGGGTTATATCAAACTAGCGGCTCCCGTTGCCCATGTTTGGTATTTGAAGGGAATTCCAAGTTACATGGCAATTCTGCTAGATATGCCCCTTCGGGATGTGGAGCAGATTGTTTACTTTAATGCCTATGTGGTGCTAAACCCCGGCAATGCAGAAAACCTATCCTACAAGCAACTTCTGACTGAAGATCAGTGGATCGAAATTGAGGATCAGCTTTATAGCGAAGATTCTCAGTTGACAGGCGTTGAGGTTGGCATTGGGGCAGAGGCTCTACAGCAATTGTTGCAAGACATCAATCTAGAAGAAGAAGCCGAAAAACTGCGGGAAGAAATTGCTACTTCTAAAGGTCAGAAACGAGCAAAACTGATCAAACGGCTACGGGTAATTGACAACTTCATTGCGACGGGTTCTCAAACCGATTGGATGGTATTGACGGTGATTCCCGTTATTCCGCCTGATTTGCGTCCGATGGTGCAGCTAGATGGCGGACGGTTCGCTACCTCTGATTTAAATGATCTGTATCGACGGGTGATCAACCGCAACAACCGCTTGGCTCGTTTGCAAGAAATTCTAGCCCCTGAAATTATCGTCCGTAATGAAAAGCGGATGTTGCAGGAAGCGGTGGATGCTTTGATTGACAACGGGCGGCGTGGTCGCACAGTGGTTGGTGCAAATAATCGTCCGCTTAAATCCCTATCTGACATCATTGAAGGGAAGCAGGGGCGCTTCCGTCAAAACCTGTTGGGTAAACGGGTAGATTACTCCGGGCGATCGGTGATTGTGGTGGGTCCAAAGCTGAAGATTCATCAATGCGGTTTGCCTAGAGAAATGGCGATCGAGTTGTTTCAGCCCTTCGTCATCCATCGGTTGATTCGGCAAGGGTTAGTCAACAATATTAAAGCTGCCAAAAAACTCATCCAGCGCAATGATCCCACCGTATGGGATGTGTTGGAAGACGTGATTGAAGGGCATCCCGTTATGTTAAACCGGGCACCCACGCTTCACCGCTTGGGTATTCAAGCCTTTGAACCCGTTTTGGTAGAAGGTCGAGCAATCCAACTGCATCCATTAGTATGCCCGGCATTTAACGCTGACTTTGATGGAGACCAAATGGCAGTGCATGTGCCTCTATCCATTGAAGCGCAAGCCGAAGCCCGGTTGTTGATGCTGGCATCTAACAATATTTTGTCGCCTGCAACAGGTCGCCCCATTATCACCCCTAGCCAAGATATGGTATTGGGTTGTTATTACCTCACCGCAGAAAACCCTGCGGCTCAAGGCGGCGGCGATCGCTATTTCTATAACCTGGAAGACGCGATCGTTGCATACGATCAGAAGCAGGTTGCGCTCCATGCCCATGTTTGGGTGCGTTTTGATGGCGAAGTAGACAGCGGCGAACCCGACGATGAAGTGTTGGAAGAAACAACCTCTGATGGTTTGATCACTAGGCTCTATAAACACCGTCGGGTGCGGCTTGATGCAGAAGGTAATCTGCTTTCCCAATATGTTCGCACCACGCCAGGACGCATCATCTTCAATAAAACCATTCACGATGCCTTAGCAGGCTAAGACAGCTTAGTGGGGCTGGATTTGATCTCTAGCCCCCTAATTATTTTCAGATTTAACATTTTGTTCATGGCACAGGCGGACTTAAACATGGCAGAGCGCAACGAACAACCCATCTTTCGGAATCAGGTCGTTAATAAGAAAGAGCTAACCAAGCTGATTTCTTGGGCATTCACGAACTACGGTACTGCACGCACCGCTCAAATGGCAGACATGGTAAAGGACATGGGCTTTAAGTTTGCCACCCGTGCAGGGGTGTCGATCAGCGTGGATGATTTGCAAGTGCCGCCAACCAAGCGCAAATTGCTCGATGCGGCGCAAGAAACCATTCGAGAAACTGAAGAAAAATACACTCGCGGCGAAATCACCGAAGTGGAACGATTCCAAAAGGTGATTGATACCTGGAACGGCACTAATGAAGAACTGAAAGATGAGGTTGTCAAAAACTTTAAATCCAATAACCCGCTGAACTCCGTTTACATGATGGCGTTTTCTGGGGCACGGGGAAATATTTCTCAGGTTCGCCAGTTGGTGGGAATGCGCGGTCTGATGGCAAATCCCCAGGGTGAAATTATCGACTTGCCAATTAAGACCAACTTCCGAGAAGGGCTGACCGTCACGGAATACATTATTTCATCCTATGGGGCGCGAAAAGGTTTAGTAGATACCGCCTTACGAACCGCCGACTCTGGTTATCTGACCCGTCGTTTAGTAGACGTTTCCCAGGACGTGATTATTCGGGAACTTGACTGTGGCACTCAGCGCGGGATTCCCTTAACCAGCATGACTGATGGCGATCGCGTCTTGATTCCCCTTAAAAATCGTCTTTTGGGTCGTGTTGCCGCCCGTGATATTGTTCATCCAGAAACAGGCGAGATCATCATTGCTCGGAATCAAGCAATCTCAGATGAAGATGCGGAGAAGATTGCCCAAGCAGGCGTAGAAGAAGTTTTGCTGCGATCGCCGCTTACCTGCGATGCTACCCGGTCGGTTTGCCAGCTTTGCTATGGGTGGAGCCTTGCCCATGCCCACATGGTAGACATCGGCGAAGCAGTAGGCATCATCGCCGCCCAATCAATTGGGGAACCCGGAACTCAACTGACTATGAGAACCTTCCATACTGGAGGTGTGTTTACCGGTGAAATGGCGCGCCAAGAACGGGCAAACTTTGATGGCACCATTAAATTTCCCAAGCGGTTTCGGACTCGTGCCTTCCGCACCCGTCATGGCGAAGATGCCCTCGTTGTCGAATCCGTGGATGCCAATACTAAAGTAGTGTTGGACGGAGGATCTGCTGGACAACAGGCATTCTCTATCTTGCAAGGTGCAACCCTACTTGTAAAAGATGGTCAAAAGGTAAAAGCGGGACATATCCTCGCTGAAGTTCCCCTAACTGGGCGATCGCGCAAAACAACCGAAAAAGCCGCAAAAGACGTAGCGTCTGATATGGCTGGAGAGGTTCAATTTGCAGATCTCGTTCCAGAAGAGAAAAAAGATCGTCAAGGCAACACCACCCGCATTGCCCAACGAGGCGGCTTGCTATGGATTTTGTCGGGCGAAGTCTACAACTTGCCACCCGGTGCAGAACCCATCGTCAAAAACGGGGACTCTATCCAAGCCGCCGGAGTCATTGCCGAAACAAAGCTAGTGACAGAACATGGCGGAATTGTTCGGCTTCCTCAAGAACCAGAAGGCAACAAAGGTGGACGAGAAGTTGAAATTATCACTGCCTCTGTGCTGCTCGATCAAGCCCAAATTCGGGCAGAAAGTTTCCAAGGTCGAGATCACTACCTGATTGAAACCAATCACAATCAAACTTTCTCTCTCAAAGCCACCCCTGGAACTAAAGTAACAAATGGTCAAGTAGTTGCCGAACTGATTGACGATCGCTACCGCACCCAAACAGGCGGCATCATCAAATATTCTGGCGTAGAAGTAGGCAAACGCGGGAAAGCCAAGCAAGGATACGAAGTCATTAAAGGTGGCACCCTAATTTGGATTCCCGAAGAAGCCCACGAAGTCAACAAAGACATCTCTTTATTAATGGTGGAAGATGGACAATACGTCGAAGCAGGCACAGAAGTTGTTAAAGATATCTTCTGCCAAAGTAACGGCGTGATTGAAGTTACCCAGAAGAATGACATTCTCCGGGAAATCGTTGTCAAACCAGGCGACTTACACATGGTCGATAATCCTGACGACATCATTACTCGTGAGGCAATTCTAGCCAATCCCGGTCAGGAAATCATGCCAGGGTTAACCATCAACGAACTCAAATATGTTGAGTACGTGGAGACTCCTGAAGGACCTGCCATGCTAGTCCGTCCAATCATGGAATTTACGGTTCCAAACGAACCCTCAGTTCCCAGCCAAGAATCGTCCAATGATGATTCAGGGCGTTCTATCCGCCTAAGAGCCATTCAACGGATGCCTTACAAGGATGGAGAGCGAGTCAAGTCTGTCGAAGGATTAGAACTGCTCAAAATTCAACTGGTGCTAGAGATCGATCAAGATGCCCCACAGCTTGCAGCAGATATAGAATTAGTTCCTGACGAAATCGATCCCGATCGCTTGCGCTTGCAGCTTGTTATTTTAGAATCTCTAGTCATTCGGCGCGATATTTCGGCAGATCCTACCCAAGGCAGTACTCAAACACGAGTATTAGTCAAGGATGGCGATCAGATTGCACCGGGTGCAGTGGTTGCTCGTACTGAAATTCAGTGTAAAGAAGCGGGTGAAGTCCGGGGGATTCGCGAAGGAGCAGAGGCAATTCGACGAATTTTGGTGGTTCGAGATGCGGATCTGATCACCATTAACACCAAGGGACAGCCTACAGTTAGCCCTGGAGATTTGGTTGTGGCGGGAACCAAAGTTGCTCCTAACTTTGCCCTAGAAGAATCGGGTTTGGTGGTGCAGGTCAATGAATCCGAACTGACGATGCGGTTAGCGCGCCCTTATCGGGTTTCACCTGGAGCCGTGTTGCACATCGATCATGGTGACCTGGTACAGCGGGGCGACCATTTAGTCCTCCTAGTATTTGAGCGCTCTAAAACCGGAGATATCATTCAAGGTCTTCCTCGAATTGAGGAACTTTTAGAAGCACGTAAGCCCAGAGAAGCCTGCGTTCTCGCTGAAAGAGATGGTACGGCTCAGGTTGTTTATGATACTGACGATGACTCCATTGAGGTCAAAATCGTTGAATCAGATGGCAGCCTGCGCGAGTATCCCATTAGCCCTGGACAAAATGTGATTGTTTCCGATGGTCAACAGGTTACTGCGGGGGAGCGATTGACTGATGGTCCTTCTAACCCACATGAACTGCTAGAGGTGATGTATCGGGCAAGTCGTGAAACCATGGGAGTTCATGATTCGGCATTGCGTAGCCTACGAGAAGTGCAAACCTTTCTGGTGAGTGAGGTTCAGTCTGTTTATCAATCTCAAGGTGTTGACATTTCAGACAAACACATTGAAGTGGTTGTCCGGCAAATGACTTCTAAAGCACGGGTCGATGATGGCGGAGATACTACCATGCTTCCGGGTGAACTGGTTGAGCTTTACCAGGTAGAGCAGGTGAATGAGGCAATGTCGATTACAGGGGGTGCCCCAGCCGAATATACTCCAGTATTGCTGGGAATTACAAAAGCATCGCTCAACACCGATAGCTTTATCTCAGCGGCTAGTTTCCAAGAAACGACACGGGTTTTGACAGAAGCTGCGATCGAAGGTAAATCTGACTGGCTACGCGGCTTGAAAGAAAACGTCATTATTGGGCGGCTGATTCCTGCTGGAACTGGCTTCAATGCTTATGAGGAAGTGGGAAGCATCGATCCTGACTTGTCCTATGAGGGCATCGCGATGTTCGACGATGATGCTGATCTGAAAGATGTCGTTCTCGACGATCGCACTGCCCGTACCTATGGGTTAGATATTGAAGATCGGACGCTCTTTGGCGCACCAGAGTTCGGGATGACTGACCCTAAACTCGATTATGTTTCACCCATTTTGGATGATGGTGACGATGAATTCATCGGTGGTAGTAGCATCAGCAGCAAAGCTGTAGATGTTGTTGCTGATGATGATGATGAATATGAAGAGGACATTGAGGATGATCTAGAAGACTAATCCTTTCCGTTCCACGTTGTTTCACTCTTGTGAACCATTATTTTGAACTTAGGTCATCTGCTGATAAATTTACTCAGCAGATGACTTTTTCAGTTTCAAATCAGTTGTCAACTATTGAGGATTTATGGCTGCTTCAAATGAACCTTGTCTGACTGCTGCTTTTGCAACCTGTATTAAAAGCTTGAGCCTAGATCACATTCAACGGCATTTGTTCATTTGTGCTGACCAAACGAAACCAAAATGTTGCTCCCAAGAACTCAGTTTAGTGGCGTGGGATTATTTAAAAAATCGATTAAAAGAACTCAAGCTTGATCAGACTACAGATACTCGCTCAAGCTGTATATTTCGGACTAAAGCTAACTGCCTGCGGGTTTGTATGCAAGGACCGATTTTAGTTGTCTACCCAGATGGAGTCTGGTATCACAGTGCTACGCCGCCAGTGATTGAGCGGATTATCCAAGAACACCTCATTGGCAATCAGATCGTTCAAGAGTATGCATTTTTGGTGCATCCGCTGCCTACTGAAAACTCTAATAAAAAACTTATCTAGGGAGTAATTTCGCCCACGCGGTTCAGCGGCCAAAACCGGACGATCGCCTGACCAATAATATTTTCACGGGGCACAAATCCCCAATAGTGACTATCACAGCTATTATTACGGTTATCGCCCAAAACCAAGTATGAATCTTGAGGGACGACCCTGGGACCATATTGATATTCAGGAACGCTATCTAGATAGGTTTCTTTGATCGGACTATCATTAATAAAAACTAGCCCTTGCTTTACTTCTATTTTTTCCCCAGGTAGACCAATCACTCGCTTGATGTAAGCATCTTTAGACCGTTGAGATCGCGGTCCAGTAGTACACACAACGGAAGCTTCATCGGGTGGCATGAAAACCACAATATCTCCCCGCTGAAGCGGCTTAAAGTGGTAGCTAACCTTATCTATAATCAGGCGATCGTCTACCTGAAGCGTTGGCACCATCGACTTAGAAGGAATATAGCGAGCTTCTGCTACAAACGTGCGGATACCAAACGCCAGAATGGCACTCAGCCCTAAAGTCTTAAGAATTTCGACCCAAATAATCTCCTTAGGAGGTTGGGGACTATTATTATTGTCACTGGATTCTTTACTATTCACTTGAGCCATCGTAGAGATAAGGGTTATGCAGAGTTCAATACTAATCTAAATCGGCTTAGATCATGTCATCAGATTTACCTTTACTGATTCACAATGCTTTGATTGTGCAGCCAGATAGCAGCGTGGTGTTGGGAGATGTTTATATTCAAAATGGCACTATTCAGGCGATCGCCGCTGAACTGAATGCCGCCGAACTGAATGCTGCCGAACTGAGTGCATCTCATCAACCGATTAAAGAAATAGACGCAACCGGACTAACTTTGTTGCCAGGAGTGATTGATCCACAGGTGCATTTTCGCGAACCGGGATTGGAGTACAAAGAAGATTTATTTACCGCCAGTTGCGCTTGTGCAAAAGGAGGCGTGACCTCGTTTTTAGAGATGCCCAATACGCGCCCGTTGACGACTACTCAAGCCGCACTGGATGACAAGCTCCAACGAGCCGCAGAAAAGTGTTTAGTCAACTATGGCTTTTTTATTGGCGCAACCGCCGAGATGTTACCCGATTTGCTAGAGGCAATGCCTGCTTGCGGCATTAAAATTTTTATGGGTTCAATGCATGGCGCTCTGTTAGTCGATGAGGAATCGCTGCTAGATCAAATTTTTTCTAAGGGCGATCGCTTAATTGCGGTTCATGCTGAAAATCAGGCGAGAATTCGCGATCGCCGTCAGCAGTTTGCCGGAATCACCGATCCGGCGATTCACTCTCAAATTCAGGACAATCAAGCCGCCTTGGAAGCCACGCAACTGGCGCTTAAACTTTCCAAAAAATATCAGCGACGATTGCATATCCTGCATCTATCCACGGCAGAAGAAGCCGAGTTATTGCGGCATGAGAAACCCGCCTGGGTGACTGCCGAAGTCACACCCCAACATTTGCTGCTCAATACCAGCGCCTATGAAACAATCGGCACACGGGCACAAATGAATCCACCTTTGCGATCGCCCCACGACAATCAAGTCCTCTGGCAAGCGTTGCTAGATGGCGTGATTGACTTTATCGCCACCGATCATGCGCCCCATACTCTCGAAGAAAAAGCGAAACCTTACCCCGACTCGCCCTCCGGAATGCCGGGAGTGGAAACCTCTCTAGCGCTGCTGCTGACCCAGGCAATGGAAGGACGTTGTACCGTGGCACAGGTGGCAAACTGGATGTCTACCGCTGTGGCAAAGGCATATGGTATCCCCAATAAAGGGCAGATTGCGATCGGCTATGATGCCGATTTGGTGCTAGTGGATTTGAACACCTATCGCACCGTGCAGCGGGAAGATCAGTTAACCAAATGTGGCTGGAGTTCCTTTGAAGGGTGGAACCTGACAGGCTGGGCAGTGATGACGATTGTGGGGGGACAGATTGTATTTGACCACGGCAAGTTAAACACCTCTGTACGCGGTCAGCCGTTGCGATTTACTTAACAAGTTTCAGGTTTCAGGAGATTGGTGATCTTGCCTGTGGTTCACGTACCCTACGCAATCTAACTCAAAACTCAAAACTCAAAATTGACTATCCAGTGCGGTATCTTAAAACTTCCCATAGGTATTAGGCTCATTTGGCGTTGCTCGTCGTCGCTAGCCAATCGAATCAGCAAATAATCCACAGGTCTATAGGGAAGGCGTTCTGCCCATTCGATCGCCACGATGCCGGGTTCTACTTCTACTCCATCCCAATAAGTATCGGGGTAAAGTTGGGCAACTGCGTCCGGCTGCAATCGGTATAAATCCATGTGATAGAGCGGCAAGCGTCCCCCAAAATACTCATTGACTAAGGTAAACGTGGGGCTATCAATGGTGTCTGGAATGTTCAGCCCTTCCCCAATGGCTTGAACCAAGGTGGTTTTGCCGCTACCCAATTCACCTTCTAGCAGCAATACGCTTCCCACTGCCAAAGTTTGCCCCAATTGCCTACCAATTTGGCGGGTTGCGTGAATATCCAAATTAGTGAGAGTCATAGGGCTGGAGCCAACTGAATCGCTTAGAGGAAGCATGGTAAAGCACCTATTAACAATTGCAAATAGAAAGTTCTAACCCTTGATTTATTACAACAAATAGTTACACTTTGAAAGTTGTTCAATCAGAGCGATCGCAATTTCAATCAGCATAATGAGCAACTGCGATCGTTTTTAATTTGCGAACTGTTTTTTACTATTTCTCCAGGTTAAACGCATCAATTCTAACGTTGACAGTTCTGTAAGTTGGTTTCCCAGCGGTGCGCTACTAGCAATTTTGACAATTAGGGAAAAACAGATGCAAAAAATCTATCAGAAAACCGCCGCGATCGCGTTTAGCGCAGTTGTGGGAATTGGCACCATCACGGCACCTACTCAAGCAGCCACTCTTACCTGGGGATTGAGCTTTTTTGATACTGCTGGTAACCCGGTTGGCACTGGTGAGTTTAGCTACGACGATGAAGCTTTAACGTTTGTGCAAACGCTTCCAATTTCGGCTCCAGTTGGCTTTGAGGTGAGAAATGCTTTGACTAATTTTTCGGCAACGGTGCTAGGGAAAAGCTGGAGTTTGGGCGATCGCCCTGGTGTGACTTGGTGGCAGCCCACGGACTCCAAAAATCTTGGGCAACAGGTCATCAGCCGTTATGGAATTTTCATCGCGGATACCTGGTTTTTTGGAGATGTTGGATCAGGCATACGGCAATTTTCGCTGCAAGGCAACCAACAAAATTCTGCGGGTTGGGGTGGTTCTTGGGTTCAGTCAGTCGTAGGACTCACTCCATCCTTCGGCTCAGGCTCTTGGAGCGCTTCCCCCAGCAGTGCCGCCGTTCCTGAACCCAGCACTGTTTTGGGTCTAACGCTGGTTGGAGTAGGCGTTTGGTTCCGCAAAAAGACTAAAAAACCATAAACTACAAGCCTTGAACCTTTGTAAACCAGCGAAATAGCACACGAGCTAATGCTTCAGGATCATGGCGAACGACTCCGGTATGCTCCTCTTCGTCGATTACATTTGCCAAAATAATTCGTCTTCCTAGCCGACTAACGACATCGCGATCGAGGGGCACCGGGTTGGAATTTTCTTGAGCATAGCGAATCAGTGCTCTTGCCGTTGGCATCTGCTTTTGAACTAAGACGGCTTCAAATAAAGGCTTGCCGCAGGCTTGATCGATCGCTTGGATATGATCACCCACGCTGTAGCCCTGAGTTTCACCTTCTTGGGTCATGATGTTACAGACGTAAATACGCGGTGCTTTAGAGTGGGCGATCGCGTCGGCAATATCGGGCACCAACAAGTTTGGAATAATACTGGTATAGAGGCTACCGGGACCCATAATAATAAAATCTGCTTCCTGAATGGCAACTAGCGCTCTGGGTAAAGCGGGTGGATTTTCAGGCGTGCAGCCCACGCGAACGATCGCGCCACAGGCTTCGGTAATGTGTGATTCTCCCTCAATCCGTCTGCCATCGGTTAGATCTGCCCACAACCGTACATCGCTCAGAGTGGCAGGCAACACTTCTCCCCGCACGGCAAGCACACGAGAACTAGCGGCGATCGCCTGCTCTAGATCTCCCGTAATTTCATTCATTGCCGTCAGAAACAAATTGCCAAAGCTATGTCCCGTCAGTCCATCCCCCGCCTGAAACCGATATTGAAACAGTTCCGTCATCAGTTTTTCTTCGTCTGCTAGCGCTGCTAGACAGTTCCGAATATCACCCGGTGGCAGCACACCAATTTCACGCCGCAACCGCCCAGAAGAACCGCCATCATCTGCCACTGTGACGATCGCGGTGATATTCGCGCTGTATTGTTTTAGCCCACGCAGCAAAGTCGAAAGCCCGGTGCCACCGCCCACCACGACAATTTTGGGTCCTCGATTTAAGCGGCGATGCGCCAACAGCACATCAATCAGATCTTCATTACCATTGGGCATTAACACTTCGGTGATGGCACCCAAAGTTCGCGATTGCCCCCACCACACCAGCAACAAGCCGCCCCCAACCACCAAGGGTCCACTAACATAGCTTGGAATAATTTCGGTTGTCTGCTGTAAAATCCAGCCAAAAAACTGAGTCGTGCGAAATACAGGAGTCCACTTCATCGAAATGGCAATCCCCAAGGTGGCAAGCGAGACTCCGGCAGCGCTCAGCAGCAGCCACCGTTTGACAAATAGCCCCGGTGCCATCCACTTGAACCACCGACTTAGACGAACTGGAGTCCGGCTAATAGATTCGTGCCGCAGTGCGTGGATTGCCTGTTTCAATAAGCCAATGGTCATTGCTAGTTAGAAAGAAGGTGCTGAAAAACAGGTGTCGAGAATACT
Source organism: Sivoneniella epilithica UHCC 1019 (assembly GCF_040830845.1). Taxonomy (NCBI): domain Bacteria; kingdom Bacillati; phylum Cyanobacteriota; class Cyanophyceae; order Leptolyngbyales; family Leptolyngbyaceae; genus Sivoneniella; species Sivoneniella epilithica. Next base: position 26,989 of record NZ_JBFPDP010000013.1, on the reverse strand, counting down.
TTAATCGGTTTCGACTTTAGCAGCACAACCACTTGAATACCTACACTTTTGTTGATAAATCGTCAGACTTTATGAGTTAGAAAGTGGGCGATCGCCTGTTTAGTATTGTGAATCACGCTCCAAGTTTTGTGTGTGAATTCTAGAAGAAGTTGAGGGCAACGATTCCCTCCAAAAGCCATAAAAAAGGGGAATAGGATTTTAAACCCATTCCCCGTCACTCATAGCTAATTAACTTTTAGCTTTGCTCAACTCAGTTACTTGCTATTCACAAAGTCGGCATCAATCACATCATCAGTGTTGGCAGCCGAACCATTCGCTGGATCTTCGCTGGATGCGTTTTCACTATCAGCGTTGGCATTAGCATAGATTGCTTGCCCCACTTGCATCAAGGCTTGCTGTAACTCGTTAGTCAACGTTTTCATTTGGTCATAGTCTTCACGGGTCACAGACTCGCGTAGATTTGCAACCAACTCTTCCACTCGGCTCTTGTCTGCCGCTGGCACCTGACCATTCAAGTCTTGCAGTTGCTTTTCAGCTTGATAGACTAATGTTTCAGCATTATTTTTGGTGTCTACCTGCTCCCGACGTTGGCGATCGCTGTCTGCATTTCGCTTCGCATCTTCCACCATACGTTCCACTTCAGATTTATCCAAGGTAGACGCACCGCTGATTTGAATAGACTGCACCTTACCCGTGCCTTTATCTTTGGCAGAAACCGACAGAATACCATTGGCATCCAAGTCAAACACAACTTCAATTTGAGGAACGCCACGCGGAGCAGAAGGAATGCCATCCAATCGGAAGGTTCCTAAGCTCTTGTTATCGTTTGACATTTCCCGTTCGCCTTGCAGCACATGGATTTCCACATTGGATTGTCCATCCACAGCGGTAGAGAAAACTTCCGACTTTTTGGTAGGAACGGTCGTGTTGCGGGGAATGATCCGAGTCATCACACCGCCCATGGTTTCCACGCCCAACGAGAGGGGAGTCACGTCTAGCAGCAGCATATCGGTCACTTCACCCGACAGCACACCTGCTTGAACCGCCGCACCGACTGCAACCACTTCATCCGGGTTGACGGTCATGTTGGGTGCTTTACCCGTGATTTTTTGCACTAAGTCTTGGACTGCGGGAATGCGAGTGGAACCCCCGACTAGGACTACTTCATCAATATCACTTGCTGTTAGCTTGGCATCGCGAATAGCTTGCTCGACAGGAACCCGGCAGCGATCGAGCAGATCAGCAGCCAGCTTCTCAAACTCGGCGCGGGTCAGGGTCAAGTCAATGTGTTTCGGTCCGTCTTGAGTGGCAGTGATAAAGGGAAGATTGATTCCGGCTTGAGTTGCATTAGAAAGCTCAATCTTGGCTTTTTCTGCGGCTTCAGTTAACCGTTGCAGCGCTTGCTTGTCTTTCCGCAAGTCAACTCCTTCCAACGCTTGAAACTGGGTCGCAATCCAATCAACGATTTTTTTATCAAAGTCATCGCCGCCTAAGTGAGTGTCGCCACTCGTGGATTTCACTTCAACCACGCCATCGCCCACTTCTAGCAAAGATACGTCAAACGTCCCACCGCCCAAGTCAAAGACGAGAATGGTTTCGTTATTTTTCTTGTCTAACCCATAAGCTAATGCTGCCGCAGTGGGTTCGTTGACAATCCGGAGGACTTCAATTCCGGCGATTTTACCCGCATCTTTAGTTGCTTGCCGTTGAGAATCGTTGAAGTAAGCGGGAACAGTGATCACCGCTTGGGTGACTTTATCGCCCAAATACTTGCTAGCGTCATCCACTAACTTCCGCAGCACTTGTGCCGAGATTTCTTCCGGAGCAAATTTCTTGTCTACAGCAGGCGCGGCAATCTTAACGCTGCTACCGTCTTGCTCTACTTTATAAGAAACCTGTTTGGATTCCTGGCTGACTTCGCTATACTGCCGCCCGATAAACCGCTTAACGGAGTAAATCGTGTTTTCTGGATTCATCACCGCTTGGCGTTTGGCAATTTGCCCCACTAGGCGATCGCCATTTTTTGCATATGCCACCACTGATGGTGTGGTGCGTCCACCTTCTGCGTTCGCAATAACTAAGGGTTGTCCACCTTCCATCACTGCTACACAGGAATTTGTCGTTCCTAAATCAATTCCAACTACTTTAGCCATGAGCGCTTAACCTCTTTTCCAATTTCTGCATGTCTCTAGAATATCGGGGAACCACTGAACTAAGGGTTCGGCTAGCACCTCCATTCCTACGGGTAATTGCCGTACAAGCGAATCGCCTATCGGCTTGATCACCCAAGCCATCTCGGATGAAAGCAAGCTAAACTAGACATCTAAGGCGCGACCTAGCTGCTCAGAGAAAGCTATGTAAGAAAAGCTATAAAGCTATTAAGAGAAAATAGCCAACCTTAGACGAAGAACTTGGAGAACAGAAAGGCGATCTGTATGAAAGGATTCTGGACTAAAGCATTGGTAAAACCACTTCCGTTACGCAATTCGGCTGCAAAAGGGTTGATTACTACTCTGTGGGTCGTTGCCCAAGGCTTGACATTAACGGTGCCGGCGATCGCCAGTGGCGGTTCCAACCGTGAACCCATGAGCTACAGCGACTTATTAGTAAATATTGACAACGGCAAAGTATCCAAAATTGAGATTGATCCAGTCCAGCAGGTTGCCAAAGTTACGCTAGAAAATCAAGACAAGAAAGACCCGGCTCAAGAAGTTGCCCTGTTTAATAACTATCCTGAGCTAGTGAAACGAGCGCGTGATAATAAGGTGAACTTGGCGATCCAGCCCACTGCCGATAACAGCGCTGTCATGGGGTTACTTGCCCATTTACTTTTATTTTTACTTTTATTAGGCGGCTTGTTGTTAATCATTCGGCGGTCTGCTAATTCGCCGGGTGGTCCAGGGCAGGCGCTGAATTTCGGCAAGTCTCGCGCTCGATTCCAGATGGAAGCCAAAACTGGAGTCATGTTTGATGATGTGGCGGGGATTGAGGAAGCGAAGGAAGAACTGCAAGAAGTGGTTACCTTTTTGAAAAAGCCAGAGAAATTTACGGCAGTTGGTGCAAAAATTCCCAAGGGTGTGTTGTTGATTGGTCCGCCTGGAACGGGTAAAACATTGCTTGCTAAAGCGATCGCGGGAGAAGCAGGAGTTCCATTTTTCAGCATTTCTGGTTCTGAATTTGTCGAAATGTTTGTGGGCGTTGGCGCTTCTCGGGTGCGCGATTTGTTTAAAAAAGCGAAAGAAAACGCGCCCTGCATTATTTTTATTGATGAAATCGATGCGGTTGGGCGACAACGTGGAACGGGCATTGGGGGAGGGAATGACGAGCGGGAACAAACTCTGAACCAGTTGCTCACCGAAATGGATGGGTTTGAAGGCAACACTGGCATTATTATCATTGCGGCAACTAACCGACCCGATGTGTTGGATACGGCATTGCTGCGCCCTGGACGATTCGATCGCCAAATTTCTGTAGATTTGCCGACCTATGCTGGTCGGCTGGGTATTCTAGAAGTCCATGCTCGCGATAAAAAGCTGGAGCCGGATATCTCGTTGGAAGCGATCGCCCGTCGTACTCCTGGTTTTTCAGGCGCAGACCTCGCCAATTTACTCAACGAAGCCGCAATTCTAACTGCCCGCCGCCACAAAGAAGCAGTGTCCATGCTGGAAGTAGACGACGCGATCGACCGAGTGACGATTGGGCTAACATTGACTCCTTTGTTGGACAGCAAGAAAAAACGCTTGATCGCCTATCACGAAGTGGGTCACGCCCTGCTGATGACTCTGCTCAAAAATTCTGATCCGTTGAATAAAGTCACGATTATTCCGCGATCCGGCGGTATCGGTGGCTTTGCCCAACAGTCATTTAACGAAGAAATGATTGACAGCGGACTGTATACGCGATCGTGGATGACTGATCGCATCACCATTGCCTTAGGGGGTCGCGCTGCGGAAGAAGAAGTGTTTGGTTCCGCAGAGGTGACGGCTGGAGCTAGCGGCGATATTAAAGCGGTTGCTGAGATAGCCAGAGAAATGGTCACCCGCTACGGGATGTCTGATTTAGGGTTAGTTGCCTTAGAAAGTCCCGCCGGCGAGGTCTTTTTAGGGCGAAGTATGATGTCCCGTCAGGAATATTCTGAGGAAGTTTCTACTCAGATTGATCGCGAGGTGCGAGAAATTGCATTGCGCTGTTATCAAGAAGCTCGTCAAATGATTCGAGACAATCGTCCCTTAGTTGATCGCTTAGTTGAGGTGTTACTCGACGGAGAAACGATTGAAGGCGACGAATTTCGGCAGATTGTAGAAGCCTATCGGGAACTACCTGTTGCTGCACCAGCCCTTTAAGTCAGCGTTTTAGATCCTTAGCGATCGCCTTTAGCATGGTCGGAAGGGGATGCAAAGGGCGATCGCTTTTAAGTTTAGAAATCACTTCTGCAACACTCAAACTGAGAAATTTGGTAGTCTAGCTTAAATAGGTTTGGGCAAAAGAGCGTGGACATTCAAATTGGTAGGGGCAAGACTGCCCGTAGAGCATACGGTATTGATGAAATTGCACTCGTTCCAGGATTGCGAACCCTCGACCCGGTTTTAGCAGATACTCATTGGACAGTTGGCGGCATTGACCGAGAAATTCCGATTATTGCCAGTGCCATGGATGGGGTTATAGACGTGGGTATGGCAGTCCATTTGTCTCAACTAGGCGCTTTAGGAGTGCTGAATTTAGAAGGCATTCAAACCCGATATGCCGATCCAAATCCCATTCTTGATCGCATTGCATCCGTGGGCAACGATGGTTTTGTCACACTAATGCAGGAGCTTTATGCAGAACCGATCAAAGCGGAACTAATTACCCAACGAATTCAGGAGATTAAGCAGCAGGGCGGGATTGCTGCCGTGAGCGCCACTCCAATTGGAGCCACGAAATATGGTGAAACAGTTGCCAAAGCGGGAGCCGATCTGTTCTTCATTCAAGCAACAGTCGTTTCAACCGCTCACCTCTCTCCAGAAACCGTCACGCCGTTAGATTTAGCAAACTTCTGCCTGGAAATGCCAATCCCAGTCATTTTGGGCAACTGTGTGACCTATGAAGTCACCCTTAACCTGATGAAAGCCGGAGCCGCCGCCGTATTGGTGGGAATTGGACCGGGTGCCGCCTGCACATCACGCGGAGTGTTAGGGGTAGGCATTCCTCAAGCCACTGCGATCGCCGACTGTGCAGCGGCTCGTGATGATTATCACCGTGACACAGGTAACTATGTGCCAATTATTGCGGATGGCGGTTTAATCACAGGGGGCGACATTTGTAAGTGTATCGCCTGTGGTGCCGATGGGGTAATGATTGGTTCTCCCTTTGCTAGAGCCAAAGAAGCACCGGGACGCGGTTATCATTGGGGCATGGCAACTCCAAGCCCAATTTTGCCGCGCGGCACTCGTATTAAAGTTGGCAGCACAGGCACCTTAGAACAAATCTTACGGGGACCTGCTCAGTTAGATGACGGCACCCATAATCTACTAGGTGCATTGAAAACGAGCATGGGCACACTAGGTGCAAAAAACCTTAAGGAAATGCAGCAAGTCGAAGTGGTGATTGCTCCTTCCTTACTGACTGAAGGCAAAGTTTATCAAAAAGCACAGCAGTTGGGTATGGGAAAATAGACTATGGGGAGAGTTAAATTAGACACTAGAATTTAATTCTTAAAACTTTATTCCGTCTTTTTTACAACTCCTGGAAAAATGATTTAGGTCGTTTACAATAAAGAGAGCGGAAATGAAAGTTTCCGTTCACTCCTCACACCACACTCCGCCTGAACAACGTTCGGGCGGTTCCTTTTTTAAAGAGTATAGAAAGAGCTAGTAGTTAAGGATAGAAAAGACTAGCTGTTAAGAGGTTCTTTTTAGGAATTAGTCTATCTATTCGGCATATTAGACAAGTTTGTTTAATGGGGGGATCTTCGGGCTATGGTAGGATGTTTGAAACATGTTTAGGCAAGGATTTTTGAGCATGTCATCCGCCGCACAAGTTACGGATTCTACGTTTAAACAAGAAGTTCTTGAAAGCGAAGTTCCAGTTTTAGTTGATTTTTGGGCTCCCTGGTGTGGTCCGTGCCGAATGGTAGCACCGATTGTAGATGAGATTTCCACTCAATACGAGGGACAAGTGAAGGTCGTTAAGTTAAATACTGATGAGAACCCAACTGTCGCAAGTCAGTATGGTATTCGTAGTATTCCTACTTTGATGATTTTTAAGGGTGGACAGCGGGTAGATATGGTTGTAGGGGCAGTTCCTAAAACTACTCTTGCAACGACTTTAGAAAAATACCTTTAATAATCTGTTATTTACTTTTCCCCTAAAAAAAGAAGAATAGATAGCAGGTTTATGAAGGGTTTGAGAAATGTGTTCTCTATCCTAAAAGCCCCAAGCGATCGCCTGGGGCTTTTTCATCGGCTCAATTCATCCGTTCGGTATGTCCTGATTTAATCCAACCTTCCACATTGCTAGTTTTCAACCGGACTCGCTGCCATTCCTGATTAGGGGTTTCTTCTAAAACTATTACTTCTTCATCAAAATCAATTCCCCCCACTCGCTCAGCATCCACACTAGGATTCGACCGGATATTTAAGCCCTCAGATAGGGTGATTTTTGCTGAATAACCAGTTGCACTGGGTTTTGGCGAAGGAGTTGCGCTAGGAGTGGGTTGGGGTTGAGTCGGTTTGGGTGCGATCGCGGCTGGGGGGGGCTTGGGAGATGGCTTGTCGTTGGGAAACATGGGTTTAGGAGGTGGAGTTGTAAATTGAGTAATCAAATATTGAGCAGCAAGAAATCCACCGCCAGCGATAAGCGCGATCGCCACTAAGCAACCACTAAACACTTTAAGCAACCCTGATCCATTCATGCTGATGAACCCCATCAACGACCTGGCAATTCTAAGCGATCGTTCATCATTATCGACCGAACTTTACAGATCCTTATTCACTCCCATTGGTATCGCCTTACCTATCGCCACACTGCCCTTGCTGGCGTAGTAAATGGTCACAAAGCACCAACGCCACCATTGCTTCCACCATGGGCACGGCACGAGGCAACACGCAGGGATCATGCCGCCCCTTGGCTACCAGTGTTACGGCTTCCCCTTCTCGCGTCACGGTTTTTTGTTCCTTGCGAATCGTGGCTGTGGGTTTGAAGGCAACTCGAATCAAGATGGTTTCACCGTTGGAAATGCCGCCCTGTATCCCGCCCGATCGATTAGTTACTGTACGAATAGTGCCGCGATCGTCCGTATAAAATTCGTCGTTGTGTTCACTGCCCGCCATCAGCGTTCCGGCAAAGCCAGAGCCAATTTCAAAGCCTTTGGTCGCCGGTAAAGACATGACCGCTTTAGCTAGGTCGGCTTCTAACTTGTCAAACACTGGCATTCCTAACCCTTTAGGCACATGCCGCGCCACACACTCAACAACGCCTCCCAAAGAATCGCCCTGATCGCGAAAGCGCTCCACTAGCTCAATCATCCGCTCTGCGGCTTCGCCATCGGGACACCGGACAATATTGCTTTCCACCTGCTCTAAAGTGACGGTTTCTGGGTCGATCGCCCCTTCGAGATCTTTAATCCGCTTGACGTAGGCAATAATTTCCACTCCAGCAGCTTGACGAAGAATTGCTTTAGCGATCGCCCCCGCTGCAACCCGCCCAATCGTTTCCCGTGCAGAAGAGCGCCCACCGCCCTGATAGTTGCGAATGCCATACTTGGCATCATAGGTCGCGTCGGCATGAGAAGGACGGTAGGTTGTCGCCATTTCGTCATAATCCTGCGATCGCTGGTCTTGGTTTCGCACCAAAATTGAAATAGGCGTGCCAGTCGTTTTCCCTTCAAACATGCCAGACAAAATTTCGCAGCGATCGGCTTCTTTGCGCGGCGTAGTGATTTTGCTTTGACCGGGACGACGGCGATCCAGTTCAAACTGAATTGCTTCGGTTGAAATCTCCAAACGGGGTGGGCAGCCATCAATCACCACACCCACACCGCCGCCATGGGATTCGCCAAAGGTCGTAACTCGAAATAAATGACCGAAAGTATTGCCCATGCTATCGATTGAACCACGCTTTAAAGCTCTCATCGTAGCGGAAAGGCTGACTCATTTCTATGCCACTAATCTATGCCAGTAATCTAGATTTTTACAAAAACTGTCCGAAGTGTTGTTAAATCTCGTCTGCCGAATAGCGTGAGTCTTCTAACGGGGTCGCTTCTGAAGCAGGACGTTTAGATTGCGCTCCTTCGACATGATGAACTTGGCTTGTTTTAGCGGCGTTTTCAGAGGGTTGAACAGCAAAAGAGTGGACGTTAGTGGAATCCAGTTCTGGAGGATAAATGGTTTCTTCCACACCAGAACGGGAATGCGATCGCCCGGGGAACCGATCTTCAGAAGATTCCAGTCGTTCACTACTGCTCTTGCTGGGAGGCAAGCGATCGCCCGATCTCCGAGAGGTCGCCGGCGATCGCGTAAAGGTTTTCCAGGCGGTTTTCATTCCTGTCAATAAACTGCGAGTGCCAAGCTGTACTTTTTTCGCTTGCTTACGGGCACCGCTAAGCGATTGGTCTACCTGCTTTGCCACCTGTCCCGCGCTTTGCACCCCTTCACTCAAATCATCCGTCAGGTCGGTAATTTCCATCCCTGTTAGCCGAATCGCTTCTAGCGTCGGTGGAAACTCCCGCCGTAGGGTTTCAAACAGTTTGTCTGCACTCCGGGCTGCTCGCCCCAATTCTTTTAGGGTAGGAATGGCAACAATAAGTACAATCGTCAAGCTGGCGGTGACGAACAAAAAAGATACAACGAGCCAGAAGAGAGGATTGTTCACAGGGGTAGGCTACAAAAGAGTGTCACGGGCAGGAGATTGAGATTGAGCAGCCAAAGAATCTGATTCTTCCAACGCTTGATGTTGCCGCTGAGTGGCTTCCATGCCAGCCGCGATCGCATCCTTGAGGCGAACCAAAGTACTATCCCAGTTTCGCAACGCCGACTCTGAAAGACGATCTGCTTGGAGTTGCACTGTTGTCGATAAATCTTCCGCTAGTTCGGGTAAGGCATCCGCCGACTTTTTCAAAATCTGGCGGGTTTCGCGACCCGTTCGAGGTGCCATCAAAATTCCCGCGATCGTACCAGCGGCGGCTCCCAACAGCAACCCTCCCAAAAACGATCCAGACCGATTATTTGACATATATTCAGCCCTATCCTTGTCATTCAGGGAAAACGTTGAATCAATTTCAGCTATCAAAGCTCCCATCTTATCAATCTTTGGTAAAGGTAGGAGGGGTTAGGTTTCGGGCTTCGAGTTTTGGGTACAGAGTGTTGAATGTCGAATGTCGATCAACATAGGCTTGATAGCGTCTCCCCTTTGCTCTCAATGCTTCATGACTCGCCATTCGTAATTTTTTCCTATTCCTGCCCCTTACCCCCGTACCCGTACCCCCGTTGCCTACTTCCGCCCTCTGACTCCTGCAACCGGATTAAAAACATTCCGCCGCCAGAGGGATTGTCCTAGGCTAATGAGCGACAAAAGCTTTTGGATTTTCTGGATTTTTTGCTCGAAGTTTTGATAGCTATATCGCGCTCTATTAACGCTCAAGGTTGCTTTGTTAAGTTTGGTGGGAGCGTTGTAAAGAAGTTGATAAAAATATTGTTCAACCGCTAAAGTGCTACCAGCTATTCTGTTGAGCCGCGTTTTTAAAGACCAGAGTACTTCCGCAAGGCGTAGGCAGATTAGCCCCAGTACAACGTTAGTAATAACAACAAACAGAACCATCACAAAATGGGTAAATGGGACAAACGATAGACTTAAATGACGGGCGATCGCGTTTCTTGCTTTTGATTGCTGATTGGTGAAACGGAAAAACGCCTTTCGACTCTTTCGACTATTGTAGTGATGCCTCTCTAAGACGGATACCCCCTACCCGACATTAGGGCAAAGCATAGAATATTCCTATCATTAAATGAGAGAAGATTATGGTTCAAGCTGCACCTGCTGCGACTTTGTATGTCAATTCAGCGATCGGCAACGATGCTGCTGGTGGAAATCAGGTGGCTCCTTTCAAAACCATTAGTCGGGCGCTGAAGCAGGCAAAACTGGGCGATCGCATCCAGCTTGGTACTGGCACCTACAGCGCTGCTAGCGGCGAAGTGTTTCCTTTAGCGATTCCCGCTGGAGTGACCGTAATTGGCAACGAAGCCACAAAAGGCGCAGGGATTGTGATCAACGGCAGTGGCAGTTATGCCAGCAAAACCTTTGCGGGGCAAAACATTACTCTGCGGATGGAAACGAATGCCCAACTAAGAGGAGTAACCGTTACCAATCCGGCGACACGAGGAACAGGGGTTTGGATTGAATCAACTAATCCAGTCATCATCAACTGCACGTTTACGAACTGCAAGCGTGAAGGTATTTTTGCGACTGGAAACGCTAGCCCTGCGGTATATGACAATGTGGCGACTCGCAACGATGCCAATGGGTTTAGTATTGTGCGGAATGCCAAGGGTGAATGGCGACGCAATGTTTGCCGAAATACAGGCTTTGGTTTTTCGATTGGCGATCAGGCGGCTCCGCTATTGGCAGAAAACCGAGTATTTGAGAATCGCTCAGGAATCGTGCTGGGTCAGGAGTGTCGTCCGGTGTTGCGGTTGAATGTGGTAGAGCTCAATACCAGCGAAGGTTTAACGATGATCGATCGCGCCATGCCTGACCTCGGTAAAGGGCAAGATCCGGGAGGAAACATCTTTCGAGGCAACACCGAGTGTGATATCAACAATGCCACGGCAACTCGACTGCTCTCTGTGGGCAACCAGATTAATCCGGTTAGAGTCAAAGGGTTAATAGAACTACTGGCAAACGAGATCCCCAATCCTGCCCCCTTGCCGACTCCCACGCCCGTGCCGCCCCCAAACCCTGGCGAACTCACCGACATTGAAGGACATTGGGCAGCAGGATTTATTCGCGGACTGGTTGCAAAGGGCTATATCAGCGGTTTTCCCGATGGCAGTTTCAAACCTCAAGCACCGATTACCCGTGCCCAATATGCCGCCATTATTGCCAAAGCTTTTAGTTTGCCTGCCAAGCAAGCAGTTACCCCGTTTGTGGATGTAGCCAATAGCTATTGGGCGTTTCCCTTCATCCAAAAAGCGAACCAAATGGGCTTTATTTCGGGCTTCCCTGATGGGTCATTTCGCCCGGATCAAAATTTGACGCGGGTGCAGGCGATCGTGTCTTTGATTGGCGGCTTAGGATTAACAGGCGGTTTGTTAGATGTGTTGAGCTTTTACAGCGATCGCGTCCAAATTCCCAGCTACGCTGCCGAAAAAGTGGCAACCGCAACCCAGCGACGGATTGTGGTGAACTATCCCACGGTGCGCCAATTGGAACCGATGCGCGATGTAACGCGGGGCGAAATTGCGGCACTGGTCTATCAATCCTTGGTGGCATTAAACCAAGCGCCCGCGATCGCTTCGCCCTACATTGTCAACCCGGATTTGACCGCTGCCGCTTTTACCGATATCTCCGGACACTGGGCAACAGACTTTATTTCTGCCCTGGCAAAACAAAACCTGATTGGCGGGTTCGCTGACGGCAGTTTCAAGCCAGATATTGCGATTAATCGGGCGCAATATGCCGCGCTGCTGGTCAAAGCATTCAACCCTTCTCCCAAACGGGATGCGATCGCGTTTTCTGATATTCCAGCCACCTTCTGGGCAAAACCGTTTATTGATCAAGCCTACCGCGCTGGCTTTATTTCAGGCTTTCCCGATGGTTCTTTTAAACCTGACCAAAACATTCCCCGGTTTCAATTGCTGGCATCGCTGATCAGCGGTTTGGGCTTAACGGGCGGAGATATCAGCCTGCTAGCTGCCTATGACGATCGCGCTTCGATTCCCCAATATGCTCAAAACCAGATAGCAACGGCAACGCAACAAAAGCTAGTGGTAAATCATCCCACCTTACGGCAGTTAAACCCCGTGCGCGACACCACCCGCGCTGAGGTTGCCGCTTTTGTCTATCAAGCTTTAGTGCAATCGGGGCGATCACCTGTCATCGCTTCACCCTACATCGTGTCTGTGTAAAAGTTTTCTGTGTAAAAGTTTGTAAGACGCGATCGCCCAAATGATGACTACTCGTTTAGCCCAAAGAAGCAACTATGACCATTTACTTTTACGTTGAACGAGAAAAGCCTTATGGGTGCTTCTCCAATTTTTCAGCCCATGGGTTTATGTTGGATGAGCTATATTGGGCAACCAGTGAACATTATTTTCAAGCGCAAAAGTTTATTAACACACCGCATCTGGAGAAAGTGCGACAAACCAAAACTCCGAAGGATGCAGCCAATATGGGCAGAAATCGATCGTTGCCGCTTCATGCTGATTGGAATCAGGTGAAGGATGAGGTAATGAGAAAAGCAGTGCTGCAAAAGTTTAGAACTCATGCAGACATTCGAGAGATTTTGCTAGCCACTGGAAATGAAGATCTGGTGGAAAACTCCCCAGTCGATTACTACTGGGGCTGTGGAAAAGATGGCAGCGGTAAAAATCAATTAGGGCAGATTTTAATGGAAGTCCGCGAAATTCTGACGAGGTTCTAAGTTCTGATTGTAGTTCTCAGTACAAATAGATCTGTGCAAGCTACTAAACCTAGAAGCTCTCATCTTGGAAAAATAGATTAAGCATTTAACCCTCGCGGATTTGCTGACGGAGTTTTTCTAGTTCTGGATCAGCGGTTTGGGCAGGCAGTTGAGCCGTTGCACTGGTGCCAGACAGAGCTTGGGATTTCATGGCTTCTAGCTCTGCGTCAATGTCGTCGGCTTGACCGAGTTTCTCAAACCGCTGTTCCAAATCGTCCATGCTAAGTTCGGTGATCGCTTCCGATTGGGCTTCGAGTTGCAACACCTTTTCTTCCATGCGATCGAAAGCTTGCATGGCGCTACCTGTGCCCACATTTCCCATCATGTCGTTAATTTGCTGGGTGGCTTTGGCAGACCGGGCACGAGCGATATAAAGATCCTTCTTAGTTTTCGCCTCAGAAATCTTGCTTTCCAGCTTTTTCATGTTTTGTTTAAGCTGGTCTACCACAACTGATTGCTGAGTGAGTTGGGTTTTCATTGCCGTGGCGGTTTCTTCATAGGATTTGCGGCGCACTAGGGCTTCTCGCGCCAATTCTTCTTCTCCTTTTTGCAGAGCTAGTTGTGCGCGCCGATACCAGTCATCGGCGGTGGTTTGCGCTTGGGAATATTGCCGCTCGGTGCGCTTTTGGGTCGCGATCGCTTGGGCTACTGCTTGGCGCAGTTGAATCAGGTCATCCTGCATATCCAGCACAACCTGTTCCAAGATCTTTTCAGGATCTTCTGCTTGGCTGACCAACGCATTCAAGTTGGCACGAATCATCCGCCAGATTCGATCAAAAAATCCCATGACGCTTCCACAGGTAAAAGAGCATGTTAATCATACTAACCTACCTTTTCGGTTCAGGCTTTATCCCTTCGGGCTTATAAATTTCTGCTTCTACTCCCTGTTGGCGCAGTTGCTCAACCCGGGCTTTGGCAGCACTTTCATTTTCAAACGATCCAAGCTGAACTTTTGCTCCAGATGGATAGTTTTGTAAGTAGGCATCGGGTACTTTTTGCTGTGCCTCATTTAAGGAGCGATCGCTGCTATAAGGAGTCACTACTTTATAATCAGGTTCGCGAATATATTCTCTGATCTGCGTCGGTGACTGAGATGCTGCTGGAGCCGGAGCCACAGTAGGGAGCGCTTCTGGTGATACAGGCTTAAATTTGATAGGCGGCGGAGTATAAGATTTGGCAGGCGCGGCATAACTTCGCGCTGGGGCGGATTGGTAGGGTTGGGCAGGGGGTCTGTAGCGAGGAATGGGAGAGGAGGCTGGAGGTGGTGAAACTCTGGGAGGTAGGGGAGTTGATCGAGAGAGGGGGGCAGCAGGAGCGATCGGGATCACCGGATCAGGAAGGGGTTCCGCAACCCTTAATGTTGCAGCACTGGTGGGAACAGGTTCAGAAGATTGCGTTAGTCCAGTGGAGCTTGATTTGCCAGAAAGCCCTAAGTTGGCAGATTGCGCGCCTTTGACTGAACTAGCTTCAGCGGTGTTCAGGGTAGGAACGCCAGCGCTACTAGAAGGCGCTACCTCAACGGAGCCTAGGGTTTGTAAGTTTAGGTCAGGAAATTCACGGCTGGCAAGATTAGGTTGAGGCGCACTAGCCATTTCAGCCGTAGAACTGTTGGCAGGAGAAACCGTCGCCCCTAGGGGATTGGCAGCCGTTGGAGTCTCGTTACTATTGAAGAAGCGGCTAACGCTAGTTGGATTCATCACCAAAAAGCCAAACATTGCGCTAGATAACAGCAGCAGCAACATTGATCCCATACCCAATGGGGTCAGCAAACTTTGAAAGAAGCTTTGCTCGGCTTGAACTTCTGCTTCTTCTGCGGCGAGGCTTCGCAATAATTCAGAGGACTCTAAATAGTAATCCGGGCTAATTTCATCTAAGGCTGAGTCTGCGCCACTGGCAACTTGGGCAGCATATTGAGCAGCAAGCTCTTTGAGTTCAGAGATATTTGCTATCGATAGATCAGCGTGATCGGGTAAAGCCGCGATCGCCAAATCTAGTGCGGTCGCTGCCGCTGATGGTTGAGCCAGTTCAAGGTTGGATTCAATAGTGGGTGCAACAGGCGGAGGGGGCGCAAAAGATTCAACAGATTCAGCGATCGGTGCAGTTGAGATTAAATCTAGACTTTTTGGCGCTTTTCGATAAGCCGTCGGGCGAGGAGAATAGGTCGCTTTGCCCAACGCTTTTTGCCGTCGATACCGAGCAAGTTCTTCATCAAGCTGAATGTCAGAACACGCAAAAGCTCTCTGCAACAGCGGATGCAGCGATTGAACACAAGCCTTAGAAGACGTTATTGTAGAAGACTGACGCATTTCAAAACCCCCAACCAATTCTTCATCAAATCACCCAAGCGACTCACCCCAAACCAACCAAAGTCCAATATCTCAAAGTGAAGAGAGTGCGATACTATAGCTGACTTGCACTAGGACACCATTGCTAACGATCCCTTAGACAAAAACGAATTTCACCTAGTATCACTTCTTTTGGAACTCAAGTAGAACCTGAGCCAACGTTATACACTTCTTTTTCTAAACTTGATCACATTTTTTTGATTACATTTTTTGATTTTTTATTGCGGACTGTGCAATCATGGCTTTCCATTCGCTTAACCATGTTCTAGGGTCTTTAGAAGGTCAGTATAAGCAGAAACAGCAGCAACAGCTTCAGCAGGTTTTGGGACATTGGCAGTCTGTGGTCGGAGTCGTCGTTGCAGCGCAAACTCGTCCAATCTCAGTGCAGCGCGGAGTTCTTAAGGTTGCAACCTCCAGTTCTGCTTGGGCACAAAATTTGGTGTTTGAGCGCCAACGTATTTTAGAGAAACTGAATCAGGTCTTGTCGCGATCGCTGACTGATATTCGGTTTTCTACGGCTCAATGGGCAGAGATTCCCCTAGCAACCTTCCCCGGTGAACAAGAGCAAACAGCGCTGTGGCAGGATCATCCCAGTCGTTTGCCAGCAGGCACCATTCCCTTAAGCAATTCAGCCACATTGCCTTCAGATACGCCGCTGGTGGCGTTTCAACAGTGGGCAACACTCATGCGATCGCGAACTAACCATCTTCCTCACTGTCCCCAATGCCATTCCCCTACTCCAATTGGGGAACTAGAACGTTGGCAAATTTGCTCACTATGTGTGGCAAAACGTTGGTAAATAATACGAATTGCTGAAGTAACTACTTACAGAGTGATAATAATCACACATTTTAGTGAGCTAGAACATACACTTTTTTTTGGGGCAAGCCAAGCTTAATGATCTGTCAGTAAATTAGTGATTTGAAAAAATATAAATCCCTTATTTTTTTAGCATTTAATCCCATCACTAAACTCTTTCAAAAGTAAGATTCTTTCTCTAAGAGTGACTGGATAGAATGCGTTCACAAATATTTCTCCTTTAACAAAGACTCACTTTAATAAAGTTTTATCAAAAAACCGCTTTTAGTTTTACTTGATCCCTGTCGTTTTTTGGTGCAAACCAAGAAGGTTTACGGAAACTACACACAAATCAATTCTTAGGTTGCTCAAATCTAAAGAGAATCTAAAAGTCACTTTTTATCTTGAATCGCTCAAAGTCCATCGGTGCTGTGAATTCAAGATGAAAAGTCTTCTAAAACGCAAAAAACTGTTAGTTAAAAATGGGGATCAGCACTTCTTGCTCACTTTAAAAAATTTTATGAAGTCCCTTGAATCCTCAATATCGTTTTGTCGTCACTGCCGCTACTACCTTCCTCAAGGGCGACGCGGAGGGCATTGTCAAAAGCTCAGCGTTTCTGTTAAAAGTCAGTGGAATGCTTGTAGTGTATCGGCTCCCCCTTTTCTGCCGCCTTGGAATGGATTGGGAGACATTATGATTTGGCAGCAAAAAGCGTTAGAAGTGCAAGAAGCTGTTGAAGCAAATGCTTTTCGTGAGGATTTAGGAGAAGCGGAAGTTGCAGCCCAACCTCTGCCAACACCACTCAGCGTTGAAGCTTCATCCAGTTGGGTTTAAGCTGTTTGCATTTAGATGTTTTAACAAGGTCGATAGTTTTATTTTATGGTAGCCAAGGATACTGTCGAAAATCGGGCGATCGCTTCTCTAAAAACGCCTGTTTTCCTTCGGCTCCTTCTTCGGTCATGTAATAGAGCAGGGTGGCATTGCCTGCCAGTTCCTGTAACCCAGCTTGACCATCGCAGTCAGCGTTAAACGCTGATTTGAGGCAACGAATCGCGATCGGGCTTTTGGCTAAAATTTCTTGCGCCCATTGAATTCCTTCCGCTTCTAGTTGCTCTACGGGTACAACACAGTTTACTAGTCCCATATCTAAGGCTTCAGCCGCATTGTATTGACGGCATAAGTACCAGATTTCTCTCGCTTTTTTTTGCCCCACAAGTCTTGCTAAATAGCTCGCCCCAAAACCTCCGTCAAAACTGCCGACTTTGGGTCCGGTTTGCCCAAAAACAGCGTTATCTGCCGCGATAGTTAAGTCGCAGAGAATGTGCAGCACATGTCCACCGCCGATCGCGTATCCTGCCACCAGTGCGATGATCACTTTGGGCATGGAGCGAATCAGTTTTTGCAAATCCAGCACATTTAAGCGAGGAATTCCTGCTTCATCGACATATCCGGCTTCTCCGCGAACGCTTTGATCGCCGCCAGAACAAAACGCATATTTGCCATCCGTATGAGGTCCTGCTCCAGTAAACAAGACAACTCCAATCCGCGTATCTTCACGGGCATTCCAAAACGCATCATAGAGTTCAACAACCGTTTTAGGACGGAAAGCGTTGCGCTTATGGGGGCGGTTGATGGTGATTTTGGCAATCCCATCTGCTTTGTGATACAGAATGTCTTCGTAGGTTTTGGCAATTTGCCAGTCAATTTGCATACGAAATGAGTTTTGAGTTTTTAATTTTGAGTTTTGAATTGGGGAAATCGTCGCTCAATCATTTATCTTTGCAGCAAAGGTGCCTAAATGATTGTGTCGCCATTGGGCATCTGCTTTGCGATCGGTGCAGAGTTCTAAAACACGGATGCCAGATTTGGGCAGGGGATTGAGTCGGTCTGCTAGGTGATCCCAAGTGGTAATTCGTTCGTGTTCAACCCCATAGGTTTTACACAGGTGAGCAAAATCAATGGATTGGGGCAGGGCAAAAAACTCTTCAAAGGGCAAATCAAATTGGGCGATCGCTAACATTTCAAAAATGCCGCCACCGTTGTTATTGATTAACACGATCGTGAGATGCCCGATAAAATGCTGCTGTAGCAAAAAGCCATTGGTGTCATGCAGTAAGGCTAAATCCCCGGTGAGCATGACGCTGCTCTGGTTGCGATGGGCAACTCCTAACGCCGTGGAGAGACTGCCATCAATGCCGTTTGCGCCTCGATTAAAAAATAGCTGAATTTTAGAATTGCCAGGAACCCAAAAAAAATCTACGTCGCGCACGGGGGTACTGCTGCTGATAAATAGGGGCGTGTTAGGAGGCAAGCAGCGAGAGAGCATCCAGGCAGCTTTGCCTTCAAATAAATGAGTAGTTTTACTCAAGGCGCGATCGCGGTTTTGGCGAGTTTCGGTTTCTGCGGTTTGCCAGAGATGCCAGTAAGGATTGGTTTTAGCAGGATTCAAATCTTGTACAAATTGTGCGGCTACTTGCTCGACAGAACAGTGTAAGTGAATGGTTCTCCCGTGGAGTGGATCTAAATTGCGTCCACTGGGATCAATCACCCACTGTCGCGGTTCTGTTGCGGTTAGCCAAGTCCGCAATTGTTTGCTGGTGGGCATTTCGCCAATCCGCAGGATGATCGCAGGTGCCAATTTTTCTGCCCACGCCGCATTCCGCAAAATCAGGTCGTAGGTTGAGATCAAATTGGGGATCAGATTGGCGTAATTGCGAACTGGAGACAGCCCTTCTGCTAGGACGGGATAACCGAGAAAACTGGAAATAACCGCGATCGCTTCACAGTAGGCTTCGGGGTCGTTTGGTTGAGCGAGTCCAGCGATGATGATGCCTTGGGATGAAGCTTGCCAGTGGGCGAGAGGGAGGGGAAGGGTGAAGGAGGGGAGGGGGGAAGGGGTAGAGGGGAGGGCAGAAAAAAAGTGGGTGGCGTTGAAGGTAAGGGCTTGCGCTTGGACGGAAGGGTCGGGAATGGGGGCAAGCGGTTCCCGCAGCGGTATGTTGAGATGGACTACGCCTGGAGTTGGAAAAAGAGTGTGCTCCCAGGCGTGGATCAGGGTTTGGCGGAGGTAGACAAGTAGGGCAGGTTCTATCGACGCGATCGCCAGTTCGGCATACCAGTTGGGAAAGGAGCCATAGAGTTTCTGCTGGTCGATCGCTTGTCCGGCGTTGCAATCGCGCAGTTCGGGAGGGCGATCGGCGGTCAAAATTAGTAGCGGTACTCGACTTTCGTAGGCTTCAATCACAGCCGGATAGAAGTTTGCGCCAGCCGTGCCGGAGGTGCAGATTAGGGCGACGGGTTGATGCTGTTGACGCGCAACTCCAAGGGCAAAAAAAGCGGCGGAGCGCTCGTCCAACACTGGAATTGCGTCGATGGTGGGATGATTGGCAAACGCGATCGCTAACGGAGCCGATCGCGATCCCGGGCAAATCACTGCTGTCTTCAATCCCAATCGAGCTAGCATTTCTACCAGAATAGAAGCCCAGACTAGATTCGTGTTCGTAAAATCAATCGCCATTATCCTTCTGGTTTCAGCGCTTCTTGAGCCGAAATCCCGTCTCCTTGATAGCCAAAATACCCCAAGGTGGCAGCGGCTTCTGCACGAGTGACCGCTTTTTTGGGTTGGAAAAGAGTGGTGTAGCCAAAGGCACGACGAATATTGGATTGGTCGCCATTTTGGAAATCCGCTAACACGGCACGTTGCGCTTTGGGATCAATCCGGGCAGCATCTTGAAAGCCCCAGGTTTGCTTGATTGTCTCCAAACTGCTAACTGGCAAAGGCTGGCGCGTATCTATCGGTACTTTCCACAGCAGCACAGTTTCCCGGCTCAGCTGAGCATCGGGGCGAAAGGTGACCGCAGTTGAGTCGCCCGATAAAGGACTGGGAATAATTCCCGCTTCTGCTAACCCTTGAATCGCGGCAAAATCGCGATCGCTAGCGGGCACATCCCGAAAAACGGGTTGAGAACTGCTGGATGCGGGTCGAATTTGTTGAGCCGTGCGATCGCGATAGAGGCGATTGTTTGCAGCAAACAGCCATCGCGCATACTCGCGCCGCGAAACTGGTTTATTCGGTGCAAAATTGTTGTTATCGGCTTTCTCCTTCCCACTCGACGACAACTCCAAAACGCCAAGTTGGTCAAGCGCCGTGATGTAAGGCTGTAATTCTTTGGGCGCTTTCTCTATATCGGTGAAAGAATTGGGCGGCAACGGCGCTGCTGTTTGTATAGGTGGCTGACTGGAAATAGGTGGCTGACTGGATTGCAGAGTATCATCCGAACTTCCCGATAATCCTAAGAATGCTTCTTCTGGTGTAGTGGTTGGCTCGGATGCGGTTGGCGAGGGACTAGGAACCGCTCCAATCACACTGCCCTGCTGATATTGAATCGCAAAATCTGTGCCAGTCGTAGCAGCCGGGTTGGATACATCTGGCTTCGGCTGAATGGCAATACTTACTTTTAGATCGTTTCGATTGGCGGTTAGGGTTCCCTGGGTTGTGCTTAAGGGCGATGCCTCCAGCGTCCAACCATTGGTTTGAAACTGCTCTTTGTAAAAGGCGAAAACGCGATCGCTGCTGTCTGCGCTGACCCATTGAGTGGTTCTGTCTGGTTCACTGACCGACTGCAACACTGCCGCCGGATATTGGGGAATTTCTACTGGAAACGTAGTAGGTAGTTCCGCCTGAGAAGTTGGGTTTTCGGTGGGAGACGGCGTTGGGGCGATCGCCTGTCCATCTCCGTCCAAAACCGTTTCTTTTAGCTTGGGGTCAGCGGCTAAAGATGTTTGCAGCGACTCTCCCAAACCACTATTGGCGCAACTGGTCAACAGCAAGCAACTGAACACTATTAATGAGGCAGACAAACAACGATGAAACACGATTACTTTCAGCAAAATCCTCTACAGCCCTACCCTAGCGTAGATTGGCAAGAGTGAAGGGGGAAGTTTTGAGTTTTGAGTTCAATTTTGAGTTTTGAGTTTTGAGTTCAATTTTGAGTTTTGAGTTCAATATGGTTCTTTATTGTCCATCTGTTGATATGCGATGAATACGGCTTCTAGGAAGTCGTCGGAGGTAGTGTTGGGCGGGGTGGTTTCCATTGCCAGCAGCGATCGCAGTTGTCGGGCGAGTTCCATGCTTTTGTCGGTGTGGGCTTGAGTTGTCATGGTGGTGCGGCGCTGCAAGTATTCTCGAATCACGGCATAGTCATCGGGTAGCAGTTGATTTAGATCGGCAATGTCAGGTAATTGAGCGGCAAGGGTTTTAGCATGGTCTGAAAGGGCGATCGCAGATCTTTTATCCCCTTGAGATTCCTGAATCACAATGGTTCCGGCTGCCCAATCGCCAATGCGTTTTTCCCGCTTGCTAAACAGGATAAACACTGCGCCAATGAAGCAAAAATCATCGACTGGGCGCAACAGCGATCGCAGAGTGGCTTGCATCAAGCGAACCGATCGACCGTCATCGCGCACCACTCGAATTTTGACCCGCCGCTTCCCCGGAGTTTGCCCTTGCCAAATTGTTTCAAACAGAATGAAATAGCCATTCCACAGCGCAAAATTGAGCAATATAAAAATTGCGATTAGCCACAGAGGAGCCGAACTATAATCTCTGCCAAAAGACTCTAAAGAACTGAGCAGCCCGATCGCCACGACAAACCAAACAATCCAGAAAGCAGAAAGCACTAAAAATAGGATTGAATAATCAATCGTTAATGCCAACGTGCGGCTGCCAATTCCCGCCAAGGTGAACTCTAGCTCAACGCTTTCGGGCGTGGCGAGGGAAACTCGATTGAAATAGCGCATGATGGCATTCCTTACTTTTAGCGATCGCGCAGGTTTAAGCCAAGACCTTCCTGCCGAGTTCGCAAATCATAATAAACCGCTGCTTTAATGACTTGCCACAGCGGTAGTATTACAACAGACAATAGCAATCCAATGGCGTAGCTGATTAGTGATGATAAAGCATTGCCGATCGCCAATGCATTGGGGTTATCTCGGATCAATCCCAACACTAAGCCTTGGGGAATGATCGAAATGAATTGGGCAATTAAATAAAGCGGCAGAGTGATGGCAAACGTAATCAGCAAGACTAAAGACACTCGCCAAATATTACCCTTGGTTAAGCTCCAAAAGCGCTTAACGGATTGAAGCGGCAAGATTTGAGGTTCAACTGCCAAGGGAACTTCTGCCCCAAATAGTCGAGCGCTTAGCCAAAAGAAAGCCGTGACCACGACCAGCATAATCAACAGCGACAGCAGCACCCCAATAACTATCAATCCAGAATTTGGAGAACCACTAAAGCCACCGAATGCTGCAAACAGGGCAACGCCAAACACCGCTGCCACCAAATACATGCCAAGCACCAAGCCAGCGGCAATTAGCCCAACCCAGATTTGAGTTGCGAAGAAACTCCACTTGCGAGAATTGGTAAATCGGCGAGCCTCCGTCAGTGCTTCAGGCTCGTTGGTCAGTTCTCCAAAGGCTAAGCGGGTAATTAACGCAGAATTCGCTAAGGATTTAGCCGAGGAAAACACCGCCAATACAATAATGGCAACAAACCCTAAAACTCCGATTCCAGCCCCGGCTGTTGGTTGCTGGCTGGCACCCATAATCACTGCTACGATAAGTCCCAGTACAATTAGTGCAAGAATGGGCAGCAAAGACCAACCGACAGCCGCTAATGCAATAGGTAAATATTCATTGAACTTTTCCCGGTAAAGCTGAAAGCTACTGCTGACGATATTGCCAACACTGAGGGGTTCCACCGGGGACGATCGCGAATCTTGAGCCATGAGTTACGCTCCTGCTAAAACGGTGAATGATGCCGCTATCCTAATCCACCTCGTTTCGTTCGTTGCAAATATAAACATCTATGAACATCCAGCGCTGGATCGGTCGGCGACAACCCAGTTGGCAGGCGTTAGAAACTCTCCTCAAAAAGTTGGAAAGCAAGGGGCTAAAATCCCTAAAAGCAGAAGAAATTCGGCAGTTGGCGAGTCTGTATCGCTCCGTGTCGGCAGATTTGGCGCGGGCAAAAACGAATCAGGTGGGAGAACGAGTCACCCAGGATTTACAAGCCTTAACCACTCGTGGCTATGCCCAAGTGTATCAGGGCGATCGCAAGCAGGAATGGCAAGCCGTGCTGGAGTTTTATCGTTGGGGTTTTCCGGCGGCAGTTCAGGAAGCAGGCGGCTATATTGCCTTTGCTACGGCGCTATTTATTTTTGGTGGCGTGGTGGCGTGGTGGCTGGCATGGCACGATCCCATGTTTATGAACCTGTTGCTGCCAGCGGAGATGATTGAAAAAGTGCGAGATCGCGGCGAATTGTGGATGGGTTCTATTTTAGGGATTGAGCCACTCGCTTCTAGCAGCATCATGATCAACAACATTAAGGTGTCGTTTGCCGCGATCGCGGGGGGCATGACCGCCGGACTTGCCACCACTTATATTCTGCTGCTCAATGGTTTGCTCATTGGCACCGTGGGGGCGCTCGTAGGGCAAAATAATCTTGCCCTTCCCTTCTGGGCATTCGTTTTTCCCCACGGCGCGCTGGAATTGCCTGCCATTTTTTTGGCGGGAGGTGCAGGCTTTTTGCTGGCTAAAGCGATTCTGTTTCCAGGCAAATATCGCCGTGCGGATGCCCTCAAAGTTTACGGAATGCAGGCAGCAAATCTGGTTTTTGGCATTGTGCCCATGCTGGTGATTGCTGGCATTATTGAAGGCTTTGTTTCCCCACAACCAGCGATTCCCGATTTAGTCAAATACGCGATCGGCACTGGGCTGTTTGTGGCATTAGTGGGGTATCTCAGCTATAAAAAGCCAATCGCTAATAGCCATTAGCTGCGGTTGAGCGGTGCAATAAACACGTTGCCAACTTCATCGCGAACCGTCACTTTCACCGTGCGAACAACACCTTTTGGATCAGTGACCTTACAGTCAAAAGTTTCTCCGACTTTGGCAGGGCGAATTTTGCCGCCACAATCCACCGCAACTTTCCCTATATCTTTGCTCTCAGCACTTTTTTGAATAAAGTCATTCAATTTAGAGAGCAGCAGCATTCCCTTGGTGCCCCAGCGAAATTTACTGGGATCGCTGGTCGGTTCAACGACAACGGTAAATGCGCCTGCATCTGAGTTGATCTGACACTCGTAGGCTTTTGATACGGGGGCATTTGAATTTCCAGGTTGACTGGGCGCTGCCAAATTTGCCGGACAGTCTACCGATTGAATCGTTAAGTTTCCCGCTTTGCCGACCAACCCTGCCAAATTGTTTTCCACTGCCTTGACGGATTCTGGCTTTTCCGCTGTTGGAGAGGGCGTTAAGGTGGGCGTTGGGCTAGCACTGAGGGGAGTCTCTGTGGGACTGGCACTGGGCAACAATCCAGTGGAAGTGGGAAACGGAGATTGGAGGATTGGTGACTCTGTTGGAAGAGGACTAGGTTCTGGAGAATTGCAACCTGTGAGCGCGATCGCACCCACCACAATCAACCACCCAATTTTTTTACTGAGTGGTCGCTTTGACCGTTGAATTAATAGGCGATCGCACTGACTCATACAAACACTCTCCTGCTAGCTCACTCGCATCCTCTGCCGCTTTCTATTATGCAAGGGCAAGGACGATTAAGGCGTTGTTATGCTGGTCAAGTTATCGACGGGATTGTATTTTATTTAATGCTTACGTGTATTGCATCTGTTAGTTAAAATAGCGGACAGCGTTTACTGGAAGAGATCTAATGGTGTTGCCAAGTGCAATCGTTACGCTACAAGAAATTACTCAAGAAAATCTTGAAGATATTCTCGCTTTGAAAGTAACTGACGAACAAGAAGAATTCGTTGCCTCCAATGCTTGGTCTCTTGCTCAAGCCCATTTTTATCCAGAAGTTGCTTGGTTTCGAGCGATTTATGCTGATGAAACACCCGTCGGTTTTGTGATGCTGGAAGATGATCCGGTCAAGGCATCCTATTTTCTTTGGCGATTCATGATTGATGCCCGTTTTCAAAAGTGCGGATTTGGGCGACGCGCTTTGGAATTGTTGATCGAACACGTCAAAACACGCCCCGGCGCAAAGGTTTTATTAACAAGCTGTGTGCCGGGAGAGGGGAGTCCAGGGAAATTTTATCAGAAGCAAGGCTTCGCATACACCGGTGAGAAGGAAGATGATGAAGCACTGATGATGAAGCGTGAACTTTGAGGTTGCCTTTACGCTGCCTCGTGCGATCGCCCTTTTACCATATTCCTAAACTGGCAGCAGCGACACATGGGCAGAGACAATCCGCCATCCTTGGGGAAACTTTCGCCAAAATTGGCTTTGTCTACCCGATCTCGCCACTCCATCAATCTGGCGGCAAAACTCCAGGGTAATCGCCGCCGTATCCTCGCCAAACGGGATCACTTTCAGATTGGAGATTTGCCGTTCCAGGTTTTTTGTGGGGCGATTTTGGCGAAACTGGCGAATTTCGTCAATCCCATACAAATTTTCAGTGGCACCAAACCGCACCACATCGGCTGATTCCCAAAACAGCGCATCTAGAGTTACCAAATCGTTGCAGCAAAGAGCGGTTTCGTAGGTTCGGTAGAGTTGGGTAAGCTCTGCAATTAAGTCACTCTGGGAATAGGTTTGAGAATAGGTCATTGCAGATAAATGGCATCCTGATCCAGTTCAAAAATATAGTGATAGTCGAATATGAGTGATTGAGAATGGCGAATAATGGAAAAGCCCATATTCGTAGTGACATCCGTTGGGAAAGTGGCGATCGCCAACTCCACCAACTTTTTCTCAGACATAATCGGCTTTTTCACATAATAATCGCGCCGCGCAAAAAATAGGTTTTCATCTTTTGGCACAATAATCTGATTAATCCGGTGAGCATGTTGAATCGGCTTAATGTAAGTCTGCAAAAACTCTTCCTGGTTACGCTGCAAGCGATAGAGCTTTTCCTGCTGATACCAACTCATGCGAAACATCATCTTAATCAACTCAAAACCCAAAATATACGAAAACACATTGTTGCGTTCCTCCGTACTCATCACCAACCGCAATGCCGACTCTAAATAAAGATCCGGCTGAGTTCGCATATCTTGCGCCGAATGGATATAAAACTGACGAATATAATGCCGTAAAGAATTAGTATCCAGATCGGTTTTAACCTTAAATTCTTTCAAATATTCTTTGACTTTTTGCTTTGTGTCACGGTCTTCCAAAACTTTAGACACTAACCCATCGGCGGTATAGTCATCTAAAAATTTTGCCCGTGTTTCTGGCGCAGCCGCACACATTAAATGGCACAACGACAACACATAGCGGCGCTGTGCCCAAGGCAGGCTTTCAGCCCATCGCCGCGCTTCAGGAGGAAGCTTCAGCAACAGATTCTCAGCAGAAACGGGATTAGAAAAGGTCGGTGATGATTCCAATGACTCATTCATAAATACTCTTAAAGGCGGCGATCGCTGTATTGCACCGCCTTAGTATTCAGTGTGCCCAACCTTTGCAGTTATCAACAGCGCAAGCCTTACTTTATTCGATCAAATTATGCTTAAGCAAATTATGCTGGAATCGATGGGTGACGATGCTCCACCTCAATCACCGTATGCACATTGCCGCGAGGATTATAATCGCCCTTAATTTTCACCTCCAAGGGATCGCACGCTGCCACAAAATCATCCAAGATTTGATTGATTGACTCTTCGTGGGAAATATAGCGATCGCGATAGCTATTGATATAAAGCTTAATTGCCTTTAGCTCCACGACCTTTTGGTTAGGAACGTAGGTCAGGTAAATCGTTGCAAAATCGGGATATCCCGAAAACGGACACTTGCAGGTAAATTCAGGCAGCACAATCTGAATCTCGTAGCGTCTACCAATTCGCGGATTGGGAAAGGTAATCAATTGTCCCTCATCAATTAACCGCTCTCCATACTTTGGTTCGATAGGGTTTGGCAACTCAGATTTAGACGGGATCAGGTCGGTAGGAAGTTGACTCATGATTGATGTAGAAAAAGGATAAACGTGGGTCATGGGAGCGATCGCGTCGCCAGAACTTCATTTTAAAGTGTTTGAGAGCCAGACATTTTGGCGTTGCTGAATTGAGGGATGAATATCAAAATTCGCCCTCACCCTAGTAGTCTGTCAAGAAAGAATTGATGGATAGAGACGCTTGAGTTTGATGCGGGCATCTTGAGTCGTAAATTGCCA